>JACQQX010000018.1 GCA_016206805.1 Candidatus Omnitrophota bacterium | reverse complement strand
TTTATTCAACTTTAATCAAAACTTTTTTTAAATCAGTTTTTAGATAAAGTCTATAACCGTTGATGGGGTGCCTGTGGGCTTTTAGTTTTCCGGCAATATCCCAATTTCTCAAGGTAGTTGAGGTTACACCTAGTAATTGGGCGGCATGACTTACTGTAAGGTAATCATTGAAGTTTTTCATGGTTTTTCCAATCATTGTAAAACATTACAAAACATTAACATACGACAGTAAAATAAGCAATTAAAATAATTCGCTTGAAATCCTCGGTAAATCCCGGTCGCGGTAACGAAGCCCGTATCGTCTATCGGTAACGTCTTGCGGCCCGGATTGTGACGTTACCGTTACCCCATACCGATACGGGCTTCGTCACCGCAACCGATGATCGGGGGCTTCTTCCACAATTCCTTGTGGCCTTGTTTTTTTGGGCCCAATAAATGGTGTTTTTTGGCAAAAAAACGATTGACACGTGGGGTTAGAGAGGGTATCTTAACCTCATGGGACAAGCCAAGATGAGGAAAAAGTGTTTACCCGGGAGCGTCGCCGCTTTGGTGGGGTTATTTCTTTTGATGGGAACCACCGCCTGCTTCGCTCAGGATGCGCTGACTAAACTCGGCCGGGGTGTGGCCAACACGCTGACGGGGTGGGTCGAGCTTCCGAAGAATATTTATTCCACCAGCCGCGAATCCAACGCGTTGACGGGCATGACATTAGGGGTGGCCAAAGGCGCTGGGATGACGATTGTTCGGACGGGTGCCGGGATTTATGAAATAGCGACATTTCCGTTCCCGTTACCCGAAGATTACAAACCGATTTTGGAGCCAGAATACGTTTTTTAAATGAGCGCGTGACTTACGCGACCGAAGGGAGCGTCAAGTCACCCGTGCGTTCGCCACAAAGCATCGGCGAATCCGCCCAAAATGCTTTGTGGACGAATCCGCCGAGAATTTTGGCGGAAATTTATCCTGAGGATCCGCCACAGATCTTTGGCGGAGACGAAGGATCAGAACCCCTGAGAAACTATCAGGGGTTTCCTCTTAAAGGGGCGCGTGATTCATGAATGAGCGGCGCAAGTTTTTTCGATTCAATACGGCTTTGGACGCGGAATACCGCACGTTGACGCTGAATCCGATTTTTGGCAAGGCGCTGGCCAAGGACTTGAGCAAGGAAGGCGTGCGTTTTGGATTGAAGGAAAGCGTGCCGCCCGGTTCACCGGTGGAGATGACGCTCAATATTCCCGGAGATAACCTGCCTGTTTTTGCGACTGGCAAAATCGCGTGGGCCGACGGATTGGAGGCGGGCATCAAGTGGACCAAGATCAGCCATCAGGACCGTCTTCGTGTTTTGGAATACGCCTATAAAGAATGGCTGAAAAGTTTTAAAAGGATCCCGCTTTGATCGAGCGCCGCAAATTTATCCGGTTGAAAGCTCCTATCGGCGTTGTTTACAAGCTTGTCCAGAATGAAGCCAAGCCCGCGGCCGCGAATCCGTCGCTCGTGAAAGACATCAGCGGCGGCGGCGTCCGGATCATGGTCAAAGAAGTTTTAAGAACCGGAGATCTTCTGGAGCTCCAAATCCAAATTCCTCACCTGGCGGATCCGATTCGCGCCGTGGGAGAAGTGGCGTGGTTTTCGCAGTGGCATGACGCGGAACGTCAGATCCGGGAAGCCGGTCTTCGTTTTCGCGACATCAAGCCTCACGATTTACACCGCATTTTAGAATACGTGTATACCATCGGAATCGGTTAAAATAAGGCTAAAGAAAGGGAAGACGATCGCATATGGCAGAAACGGAAAAGAAGGAAGTCGCGGCTGAGAAAAAACTCCGCAAGAAGGACCTGCGGCCGACCAACTGCGCCCAGAGCAACAAGCGCATTCGCCGCAAGGATTGGTATTATCGTAACGGCAAGTTCTTTGCCAATAAAAAATCTTTCAAGCTTTACGTGACAGCGCAGGCTGAGGCCGCCGCTAAAGCAGCGAAGGCGGCAGCCCCCGCCCAGGAAGAAAAGGCTTCTTGACGCGAGAGGCGGATTGCCTTTTTTGCAAAATTATTGAACGCAAAATTCCCAGTGTCGTCGTTTTTGAAAACGAGCGGGTTTTGGGAATCAAGGACATCCATCCTCAGGCTCCGACTCATTATTTGTTTATGCCCAAGCGGCATATCGCCGGTGTTCATGAAGCCACCGGCGATGGCATTGTGGAGTCGCTTATCCTCGCGGCCAACCACATGGCCCGCGAAACCCGCGTTGTTGAGGGAGGGTATCGGCTGGTGATCAACTGTAAAAATGACGGCGGTCAAACCGTCGATCATCTCCACCTGCATCTGTTGGGTGGTCGGAAAATGACATGGCCTCCCGGTTAAGCGGCGATAGGGACCTGCCCCAGCGCATTCTCGACAGGCGCCGCGGCATCCGTCTGGATGAAAGCCTTCCGTTCCAAATCGGCCACAAAGGCTATGAAATCCAGGGTGTGAGCATCAATATCAGCTCCAGCGGAATTTATTGCCTCGTCGATAAAGATATTTCCATGATGACGAAGCTGGACTTATGCCTTTTTCTGCCGTCCATGGAAAAACGCAAAGCCAGAAAAATCCGTGTGCGGGGCGTGGTGGTCCGCAAGCAGAAGGATCCCGTGACCGAAAAGTTTTATCTCGCGATTTATTTTTCAAGGATCAAGCCGGCGGATCAGACATTTCTCGATAACTATATTCAGCGCCGATTAAAAAAATAAAAGGCAGAAGCCACCATGGACGTTCCGTTTCAACCGGATGCGAACGCGCGGCTCGACAGAATAGACAAGGCCGTCCTTTTGACGCGCTGCCCGCTTTTTTCCGGTTTGAGTCAGTGGGAGATGAAGGCCATCGCCCAGCTCACGCGTCTGGTGGAATTCAAAAGAGGCGAGACGATTTACCGCGAAGGGGAAGCGGCGGGCAGTTTTTATATTATTGTTTCCGGGCGCTTCGAGGCTTCTGTCGGCCCACCTGAAAAACGCAAGATCCTGGCTTATCTTCGCCGCGGCGACTATTTTGGCGAGATGTCGCTTCTGACCAATCAGCCGCATTCGGCGACGATCCGCGCTCTCTCGGACTCCATCCTGCTGGAATTAAAAAAAGAAGATTTCAAGCGCACGATTGAGCATAACGCGATGATCGCGCTGGAGCTGGGCCGCCGGTTGAGCGTCCGCTTGAAAGGCGGCGCAAGCCAGTCGCCGGCATTGTTCAAGAACGATGTGATCTGTATTTTTGACAATCCCTCCAAAAGAAAAACTTCGGTGTTTTCGCTGAATTTCGCGGCCAGTCTTTTTCATGAAACCCATCAGAAAACCATTGTTCTGGATTTTCATTTTGACGCTTCGGATTCCCAGACGCCGTCGATCCGCCTGGAAGCTTTTGACAACATTGAGCACGCATCCGCCGAAACGCTGGCGCCGTATCTGGTCAAACAAAAAGCCGGTTTTGACGTGATCCATATCCTTCGTCGGGACAAATCGGGCGATGCCCGCGGGCAGGATGTTTTGACGCATTTATTGAATCACCTGGCGGTGGAATACCGCTTCATCATCATTCATCTGCCCAGAACCACCGACGAGATGAGCCTTAAAGCGCTGACGCAGGCGGACTCCGTTTTCTTTGTCACCGAAAGCGACGTCGCCGATATCACGGAGGTCAAGTCGATGATGGTCAGCGTTGAAAAGACCTTGGGACTGCCCGAAGAAAGATGCGCGGTGGTGGTCCAGGAGTCTTTATTGGGCATGCGCACCACTCACGCGATCCGCAAGGAGCTTTTTGGGAATAAGATTTGTTTTTTGCTGCCACCGATGCCGGCCGGTGTTCCGGATGATTCGCGCCTGCCGCGGGTGCTGGAAGAGCCCGATAATGATTATTCCCGAACAGTCCGCCACATGGCGCGCCGCTCCAGCGGCAATCTTGTGGGGCTCGCGCTGGGAAGCGGGGCGGCGCTGGGTCTGGCGCATATCGGCGTGCTGAAGGTATTGGAAAAAGAAAGAATTCCGATCGACATCATTTCCGGATCGAGCATCGGGTCTATCATCGGCGCGCTCTACGCGGTGGGTAAATCCGCCGCGGAAATCGAAGCGGCCGCTTACGAGCTCCAAAACCGCCTGCGTTTTTCGCAGATGATGGATTTTAGCCCTTTCCCGCTGCATGGGCTTGTGAAGGGCAAGAACGTCATCAGGCACTTAAAAAATCATCTGGGCAATAAAACGTTCGAAGATTGTAAAATTCATCTGAAAATCATCGGTGCCAACCTCTCCTCGCGCGAAGCGCATGTGTTTGAGTCCGGTTATATTCTCGACGCGATCCGCACGTCGATTTCCATTCCCGCCATTTTTAAGCCGGTGTTCATGAATAAGGATGTGTTTGTGGATGGCGGCATCGTCAGCCCGCTGCCGGTTCGGGAGCTTCGGCGCGCCGGAGCCAATAAAATCATCGCCGTGGACGTTTTCCCCACGCCGCAAAATATGCTGGAGCGCCGGCTGTTGCAGGAAGAGGCCGATGAAAAAGAGGGGATGGCCATGCGCCAGAGGAATTTCTTAACCAAGGGACTTTTCCGGATGAAGAAGGCGTTAATCAAGCGCCTGTCATCCAACGTGTTTGATATTCTCATGAATACGATTCAGACCATGGAGTCGGAAATCGCCGAAATGGAGGCGCAGGACGCGGATTTGCTGCTGCGTCCGGTGGTTCCCAACGCCGACTGGGTGGAGTTTTATAAGCCTGCGGGTTTTATCAAGCGCGGGGAAGAAGAGGCCATTCGTTTTCTTCCGAAGATCAAAGCGCTTGTTTCCCAGCAAAACGGATAAATTCGAAATCCGAATATCGAAATCCGAAGGAAATTAGAAATTGAAATGACCAAAATCCGAAACGAGACGTTTGGAGCATTTGAATTTTGAAAATTTGAATTTCTTTCGAATTTCGATATTCGTGCCTCGTGCTTTATAATGAATTTATCCTAAGGGGGGAGTATATCGTGACCAATGAAATTGTGATTGTGGATGGTGTTCGCACTCCGCTGGGCGCTTTTGGAGGGGCTTTCCGTGACGTGTCAGCGCAAAAACTGGGGGAAGGGGTTGTCCGCTCGCTTTTGGAGCGCACACGGTTGGATGGCGCGAAGATTGATGAAGTGATTTTTGGCTGTGTCGGCCAGTCCAGCGACGCCCCCAATATCGCTCGGGTCATTTCCCTGATGGCCGGGGTTCCCAAAACGGTCCCCGGATACACCGTGGCGCGGAATTGCGCTTCGGGATTGCAGGCGATTGTGAATGCTTGTCAAAATATTCTCTCCCAAGACGCGGATGTGCAAATCGCCGGCGGCGCGGAGTCCATGTCCAGCCAGCCCTATTTGAATCGCGACATGCGTTTTGGCCATCGTTTGCGCAATAGTGAAATGATCGATTCTCTCTGGGAAGGTCTCACGGACCCCATTTGCGGACAGCTCATGGGCCGCACGGCGGAAAATCTCGTGGAAGAGTTCAAGATTACGCGTCAGGAGCAGGATCAGTACGCGGTGATGAGCCATCAGCGCGCGTTTCGCGCCACCCGTGAAGGCAAGTTTAAAGATGAAATCACCAGCGTCACCGTTCCCAAGAAAGCGGCCGGCCGTCCCATGCCGCCGGAGGTCGTTTCTCAAGACGAGGGCCCTAACCCCGCGCTCAACGAGCAAACGCTGGCGCTATATCCGGCCACATTCAAAGAAAATGGCACGGTGACTCCCGGAAATTCCTGCGGCATCGCTGATGGGGCTACGGCACTACTGGTGATGTCCCGCAAAAAAGCGGATGAGCTGGGCTATAAGGAAGTGCTGGGGACTATTCGCGCTTATGCTTTTGGGGGAGTAGAGCCGCATCGGATGGGGATCGGGCCGACGGTGGCCATTCCGATGGCGCTCAAAAAAGCGGGATTGAGTTTAAAAGATATTCAGCTGATCGAGCTAAACGAAGCTTTTGCCGCTCAGGTGATCGCCTGCGAAAAAATTCTGGGCCTTGATCGCGATATCATGAATGTCAACGGCGGATCCATCGCTTTTGGGCACCCGGTTGGCCAAACCGGCGCGCGCATTACGCTGACGCTTCTCCATGAAATGAAAAAAAGAAAGCTTCGGTACGGGCTGGCCTCGCTTTGCGTGGGTGGCGGGCAGGGCGCGGCGCTGGTCATCGAAAGGAAATGACCGCATGACCATTTATAAAGCCGCGGTGGTGGGGGGCGGGGCGATGGGCGCTGAGATCGCCCAGGTGATCAGCTATTCCGGCCTTCCGGTTGTTCTTAAAGAAGTGAATGAAGAGTTGGCCCAAAAAGCGCTGGCTAAAATCCGCAAGATCTACCAAGGGCGCGTGGACAAAGGGAAGATGACGCCGCAGGATTTGGAATCCAAAATGAGCCTTGTCAGCGTGACGACGCGCGATGAGGACATCAAGGACGTGGATTTGGTGATTGAGGCGGTGCCCGAAAAGCTGGATTTAAAAATAAAAATATTTCAGGCGCTGGACGGCGTGGTTGGGCCCGAGGCGATTTTTGCAACGAACACTTCAGCCCTATCCGTCAGCGCGTTGGCGGCCGCGACCAAGCGCCCTGAAAAAGTGGTGGGGGTTCATTTTTTTTATCCGGCGCATGTGATGAAATTGATTGAAATCATCCCGGGCCTGGCCACCTCCGACCAAACGGTGGCGGACGCAATCGCGTTTTGTGAGAGTTTGAGGAAAATCCCCATTCGCGTGAATGAGTGCGCGGGGTTTTTAGTGAACCGGCTTTTGATGCCCTATTTGAACGAAGCGGCTTTTTGCGTCGAAGAGGGGAGCGCCGATTTTAAAGCCGTGGACAAGGCTATGGTGGATTTTGGTTTTCCGATGGGGCCTTTTGTGCTGGTCGACACCATAGGTCTTGATATTTGCCATGATGTTGTCGGCGTTCTGATGGAAGAATATGGGCAGCGCATGACGCCCGCCCGGATTTGGGAAGCGATTTATTCCAAGGGCCGGTATGGGGTGAAAACAGGCGCCGGTTTTTACAATTATTCCGGCGTCGAAGACAAAACAGTGGATCAGGTATTGGCCAAGATCCAGTCCCAGTCTTCGGCCAAAAAAGCTCCTTTTACCGTCAATCGGCTCCTTTTGGCCATGATCAATGAAGCGGCGCTGTGTTTGCAGGAGAACGTGGCTTCCGCGGGTGACATCGATGTAGCGATGCTGGCAGGAACCGGTTTTCCTCAAGCCAAGGGCGGGCTTTTGCGATACGCCGACGAAATCGGGCTGGATGTGATTTTAAAAGAATTGGAAGCGCTTTACGCGATCTACGGCGATCGATTCTTCCCGGCGCCGCTCATCAAACGAATGGTGAAGGCGCGTTTTTTGGGAAAAAAATCAAAAAGGGGGTTCTTGGAACATGCCTAATTACCAATTTCTCGAGCTTTCCGTTGAAGAAGGTGTGGGGTTTGTGAAGATCAATCGCCAGCCGGTGAACGCGCTAGGGCGTGAGCTTTTAAATGAAATGGATCGGCTGGTCGCTGAGGCGCAGAATGACCCGGCTATCAAAGTTCTTATTTTTGCCAGCGGGATCCCCAATGTTTTTATTGCCGGAGTCGATTTGAAGGAAATGGCGGCCTTAAGCGATCCTGCTGACATTATGAAAGTGGTGGAATTGGGGCAAGGGGTGTTCAGTCGGATTGAGCATTCCGAAAAACCGATCATTGCGGCCATTCAGGGCGCTTGCGTGGGAGGAGGGCAGGAGTTTGTCATGGCTTGCCATATTCGCATCGCTTCCGACAGGACGCGTTTTGCCCAGCCGGAAATCACTCTAGGCATTATCCCCGGTTTTGGGGGAAGCCAGCGCCTGCCGCGCATTGTGGGCGCCAGTCGCGCCTCGGAGTTGATTTTGACCGGAGATTTGATTACGCCGCAGGAGGCGCTGCGCATCGGTTTGATCAATCGCGTGGTTTCTGATGGGGCGCTTTTAAAAACAGCGCGGGAGATCGCCAAAAAAATTGCCAGGCATGGCCTGCCCGCTATTCGCGCCGCCATGCGGGCGATTGGGCGGGGACTGGATAAGCCGCTGGAGGAAGGTTTGAAGGCCGAAGCCGAGGAATTCCGCTCGATTACCGCGACGCAGGATATGAAAGAGGGAATCCGGGCATTTCTTGAAAAACGCCAGCCGAAATTCACGGATCGTTAGACCCGCCTTGGCCGCCCAAAACCTCTCACTGCTCTTTCACGAAACGGTCAAGCGATTCCCCGGAAAGAAAGCTCTCCTTTATAAAGAAAATGGATCCACCCAATCACTGACCTGGAGCCAGGTCTCAGACAGGATGGAAGCGGTGGCTTCATCCCTGCTGCGCTTGGGGGTAAAGCCAGGGGACCGCGTTGGCATTCTTTCAGAAAATAGGCCCGAATGGGTTTTGTTGGATCTGGCGGCGTTAAGCATCGGCGCCGTCACCGTTCCCATCTACACCTCTCTTTCGTCCGCTGAGATTCAGCACATTCTCGCTGACGCGGGCGTCAATACGCTGGCGGTGTCCCAGAAAACCTTTCTTGAAAAAGTAATTCTCATTCAAAAAGATCTGCCGGCGCTTGCCCGTATCGTGGTGTTTGAAGCCCAAGCCCTTGCCTCTCAAAGCGATTTATCGATACCTCTTTTTTTAATCAAGGACTGGGAAAAGGACAGGATCTCCGATCAGTTGATGGAGATGCGATCGGCTGTTCAGCCCGACAGTCTGGCCAGCATCATTTATACTTCCGGCACAACGGGAGCGCCCAAGGGAGTTATGCTGACGCATGATAATTTTATTCAAAATCTGATCCGCTGCCGCGCGGCCCTTCAAATGTCTTCCAGCGATGTCCACCTTTCCTTTTTGCCGCTGTCGCATGTTTTTGAGCGCACGGCCGGTTATTACCTCATGGTGACCATCGGGGCGACGATCGCTTACGCCGAATCACTGGATACCGTGATTCATAATCTAGCCGAAGTCAGGCCGACATTTATCCTGGGGGTTCCGCGCTTCTATGAAAAAATCCGGGACAGGGTGTTGGAATCGCTCTCCCAGGCTTCGCCGTTCAAAAAGAAGATTTTAAAAACAGCGGTGGGACAATGGCTCGCCCGGCGTCAATTTAAAAAACGCCTCGGAGGACGGGTGCGTTTTTGTGTTTCCGGCGGCGCGCCGCTGGCCAGGGATATCGCCGAGTTTTTTTACCGCTTGGGCATTATGATTTATGAGGGTTATGGCCTCACGGAGACCTCGCCGGTTATCAGCGTCAACCGCCAGGGCCGCTGGCGATTTGGCACGATTGGCATTCCGCTGGACGGCATCGAAGTGAAGATCGCCCCCGACGGCGAAATCCTGACGAAGGGCCCTTGTGTGATGAAGGGGTATTGGAATAAGCCCGACGCGACCAGGGACGCTATAAAAGACGGGTGGTTTCACACCGGAGATCTGGGGCTTATCGATCAGGATGGTTTTTTGGCCATCACCGGCCGGAAGAAGGAGCTGATTGTCACTTCCAACGGCAAGAAGGTCTCGCCTCGCGCGATTGAAGAGCGTATGGAAAAGGATATTTATATTCAGCGCTGTGTTCTTTTCGGGGAAGGGA
This sequence comes from Candidatus Omnitrophota bacterium, assembly GCA_016206805.1. Lineage (GTDB taxonomy): Bacteria > Omnitrophota > Gorgyraeia > 2-02-FULL-51-18 > 2-02-FULL-51-18 > JACQQX01. The sequence goes on along the minus strand of JACQQX010000018.1, from coordinate 2,139 downwards.
AGAAATGCGTCACCGCGCTCATCGTGCCGCGCAAAGAAAAGCTTTTGGAATACGCGACCATCGAGAAAATCGCTTTCAAGGAATATTCTGATTTGCTGCGGGACGATAAAATCCGCGGTTTTTTTGAGCAAAGGGTGGAAGAAGCTTCCGCGGATCTGGCCAGTTTTGAAAAAATCAAATATTTTGGCCTGCTGGAAAATGATTTTTCCCAAAACGCGGGCGAGTTGACGCCGACTTTAAAGGTGAAGCGGGATGTCGTTTGGGCGCGTTATAAGGATTTGCTGCTTCCTTTTTACGAAAGCGGCAAAAACGCGTGAAATTTATCGGTTTTGATGAAACGCCGATTTTTTACAATCATTGGAAGGCGGAGGGGGATTGTCGCGGCACGGTATTGATGGTGCATGGCATGGGGGAGCATGGCGGCCGCTACGCGCATGTCGCCGCTTTTTTAGCCGGCCTGGGCCTGGAAACGGCGGCGCCGGACTTAAGGGGTTTTGGTCAAAGCGGCGGACCGAAAGCGTCGGTTCGGTCGATCCGGGAACACTATCAGGACATTCTTGCCCTCCATAATCTTTTTTTTCGCAGGAATCCCGCCAGGCCCCTTTTTTTGCTGGGGCATAGTTTTGGAGGTCTTTTGTGCGCGGCTTACACGGCTCTTATTTCCCATCCGCCGATCCGGGGGTTGGTTTTAAGCTCGCCCTTATTTGGTTTCGGATTCCAGGTGCCTTTTTGGAGGCATTGCCTGGGAACGGTGGGCTCAATCGTCAGCCCTCATTTGCCACAGCCCACATCTGTTGACACAATGAAGTTGACTCATGATTCCCGTTTTATGGAGGCCTATCAAAAGGACAGCCTGATTTGCCAACGCATCAGCCCCCGACTCTATACGGAAATGAGGTCTTTAATGAGCCGCCGGCGGCAGATTGCCTCGGCTCTCAAGCTGCCGGTTTTATTGGCTCAGGCGGGAGAAGACGCGGTGGTGGATCGTAAAAAAGCGGAGCTTTTCTTTCAAGAGATCGATTCCACCGATAAAACTCTGGAAATCTATGAAGGGTTTTATCATGAAATTCTCAATGAAACCGGCCGCGATCAGGTGATGAGCCGGATCGGCAACTGGGTTCTCGAGCGAAGCGTTTAAGCCGATTAAGCATATTTTTCACCCCCTGTTTTACCCTCGCCGCTACAGGTATACTTGACTTAGGACATCTTGCACACCTGATACTGGGGGGGTGATTGAGATGATTAAACATGACACTCTGACGGGTCTATTGATCGGGGTTATTCTGGGCCTAGTTTTCACGGCGCAGCTGGCTCCGTATCTGGCGCTTTTCGCGGTTCTAGCCGTGGTATTCGGCGCCAAAATGATCCATCCAAAATAAGCGTTGAATTTTCCCGGACGCTTGAGTAGAATGGGGGCTCATGAACGAGCCCCCATTTTCTATCCATCCGAATCGCCACACCCTCCTGGGCATTGTGCTGGGCATTTGCCTGGTCGCCGCTGTCAGGGCTTATTTCAACCTGTTTTAGCCCCACCGAGTGAGAGCCTTTTTCAGGCTTTGCGTTTTTCTGTTTTTGGGTTCCCTGTGTTTTTGGTTGATGCCGGTTTTGGGCCAAATCGAGAAGGCGTTTTATGTCTGGAAAGAGCCCCGTTTTGCGGCGCCTGTCCCTAAGAACACCGCCGGGAAGCTACAGATTCGCAGCGACGCCTATGGAAAAGGTTTTTTTGGGGCCTCCCGAAACGGGGGCCGGAAGCATGACGGTCTGGATTTCATCTTAAAGGTGGGCGACCCGATTTATGCCGCTAAAAGCGGTCGGGTGGGTTTTTCAGGAGAAGGGGAGGGGTATGGGTATTATGTGGATCTCTACCATCCGGATGGCCTCCAAACCCGCTACGCCCACCTTTCTGAAGTCCTGGTACCGGAGGGGCGGTGGGTGAGCCAGGGCGCCCTAATCGGCCGCGGTGGCAAAACCGGTAACGCCAAAAACCCCCATATTATTGCCCACCTTCACTTTGAAATCCGTCGCGAAAACCAACCCCTAAATCCCTCAGAAGGCCTTTTAGACGCCTCTTTGGGCGTTTAATTTTTCCTCCTTCCGCCCCTTGAAATTTGGCCATTTGTACTGTAAACTTCATATAGT
>JACQQX010000017.1 GCA_016206805.1 Candidatus Omnitrophota bacterium | reverse complement strand
CGTCTTTTGGGGTGGGGGACAAAAACGAAAAAACCCATTTCATCAAACTCTTTTAGTATTTCTTCCGCGGCTCTTCTGGAGGCGCCGGGTGGGCCCAGTTTTTCCGACACTCTCTCAAGCGCTTTTTTCATATCTGTTTTTCTTTCCGGGTTTTTTAAAATCAAAAGCGCTTCTTCGGCTATTTTCTCCGGTTTAGCCTCATACTGTAAAAACTCAGGCATCTTTTTCTCATCCAAAATGAGATTGGGAAGACCCAGATACGGGACGCGGATCAGATTTTTGACGATGAGATAGGTCAAAAAACTTCCGCGATTGGTGATAATCATCGGAGTCCCCAAAAGGGCGCATTCCAAAGTCGCGGTTCCTGAACAGACCAGAACCAACTCACTTTCCCGGATCACCTCATAAGCGTTGTCGCGGACCAGAGGAACGAAAAACCCTGTTTTCTTGAAAAACGGCTCATAAAACTCCCGGGACAGCGTTGGTGACTGGATCAGGAAAAAATCTACTTTTTCTTTTTCCCGTATCTTTTTAGCTGTTTCCAGGAGAATGGGACAGAGGTTTTTGACCTCGCTTTTTCGGGAACCGGGCATGAGAGCGACAATGCGGTTTTTTAAAACAGGCTTATTTTTATGGGGAATCACGTCTTTGAGAGGATGTCCCACCCAAGACACCGGGATTCCATGGTTTTCATAAAGTTTTTTTTCAAACTCAAAAACCACGAGCATTTTTCGTATGGTTTTTTTTATTTTTTGAACGCGCTGGGGCGCCCAGGCCCAGATTTGGGGGGAGATATAATAAAAAAGAGGGATGCCCATGCGGTGAAGAGTCCGGGCCAGGTGAAGGTTAAAGCCCGGGTTGTCGATGAGAATGGCCGCATCCGGTTTCTCGGACCGCGCCAGCTCCAGGATGTGAGCCTCGGCTTTTTTGTAGCTAGGGATTTTTTTGATAACTTCGGTAAAGCCCGTTACGTGGAAATGGGCCAGGTCGAAAAAGCCTTTGGCGCCGGTTTCGCGGACCCGCTGACCTCCTACGCCGTAAATTTCAATCTTGTTGCCGCCCAACGCTTGAAGTTCGCGGATAAGGTTTGCGCCATGCAGATCGCCGGAGGCTTCTCCGGCGATGACGAGAATTTTATTTTTCATTCTGTTGTCGGATTTGCTGGGAAATTTCCAAAGCCAGCTTCAGCGCCTCACGCCCTTCCTCGCCGGAAACCAGCGGCTTGCGGTTAGAGCGGACGCATTCCACGAAATCCGATAGCTCTTCCTTCAGAGAATCAGACTTTTGGATGTCTATTTTCTTGAATTCGATGCGCGATCCCTCTTTCGTGTAGATCAGCGCTTCCTGGGTTACGTAATCGAGGGAGATATACGCGTTGTCCTGAAAAATACGGATTTTTCTCTGTTTGCCATCGGGTGTGACGCGGCTGGCGGTCAGGTCGCAGACGGAATTATTGGAAAAACGAATGCGGGCATTGGCGATGTCTTCTGTTTTTGAGAGAATGAAAGCTCCCACCGCGTCCACGCTTTTGATGGGTGAGCGCAGCAAGTCCAAAACAATATCGATGTCGTGAATCATGAGATCCAGCGTCACTCCCACATCCGCGACGCGGGGATCATAAGGCCCAAGCCTATGGCATTCGATAAATCGGGGCGCTTTAATGATGTCCTTGATCGTGCGAATGGCCGAGTTGAAGCGTTCAATATGGCCGACTTGAATCAATAATTTTTTTTCCCTGGCCAGGCTTAGAAGTTGATCCGCTTCTTCGAGTTTGGTGGTGATGGGTTTTTCGATCAAAAGATGCACGTTTTTTTCCAGAAAGGCTTTGGAAATTTCATAATGCGCGTGGGAAGGCACGGCGATACTGGCCGCTTGCACCAGTCCCAAGAGCTCCCGATAATCCCCAAACGCGCGGGTCTTGCAGTGGGCGGCGGCTTCTTCGGCCCGGGTTCGGTTTAAATCGCACACCCCCACCAGCTCTACGCCAGGCAGTTTGGAATAGACTTCCGCATGCCGGGAGCCCAGTTTTCCGACGCCGATCACGGCCATTTTGAGAGGATTTTGCATTCCGATATTGTAGCACAGGGGCTTGTCTCCATGTTATGATGCTCGAATTATGAAGCACTATACGCGCATGATTAGCCTGGTCAAAGGACACCGGCACCGTCTGGCTCTGGCCTTTGGAGCCATGGTGATGAATTCTCTGTTTTCAGGGCTTCCGCTCATCGGCATCATCATTCCTTTTGTGGATTCCATCCTCGCCGGCAAGCCCATTATCATTCCCCAACAAGAACACCTGCCGGGTTTTGTGATCGATTTTATTTACCGCATCAACTCCCTTTCCCGATGGGAGCTTTTAAATCTTTTGATTTTGTGGACCATAGGGCTTTCGTTTTTGAGGCTTTTTTTTGAGTACTGGCAGTCTTATCTCATGAATGACGTGAGCCAGCGGGTGATTCGCGATCTGAGAAACCAGGTGTATGACAAAATTCTGAGCTTGCCGCTCAGTTTTTTTGGGAGGTCTCAGGCGGGGGCGCTGGTTTCCCGCATCACTTATGATACGGGAGTCATTCGCGACGCGATTTCTGAAGGGCTGACGGATTTTCTGTTTCAGCCGGTCCAAATCGTCGTGAATCTGACGGCGCTTTTAGTCATCAAAGCCGTTTTCGGGATTCCCTGGTCGCTGGTGCTGGTGATTTTTGGTCTGTTGCCGCTGGTGATTTTCCCGGTTCTGCGGGTCGGGCGCCGTCTCAAGAAAATCAGCCGTTCCAGCCAAGAGCAGGTGGCCGAGATCAATTCAACCCTGTTTGAGTCTATTTCCGGCATACGCATCGTTCAGGGTTTTGGGATGGAAAAATATGAAACCGGCCGTTTTGGCCGCCAGAACGAAGGGCTTTATAAAACCATCATGTTGTCGATTAGCCGCATGATTTTGGTCAGCCCATTGACGGAATTTATCGGCTTCATCTGCCTGGGGGTAGTGCTTTGGATCGGGGGCAAAGGCGTTATTGAGAATCAAATGTCGCCGGGCGCTTTCATCGCGTTTTTAGTCGCGCTCTTTTCGCTGCTTCGCCCTTTCAAGCGTTTATCGCGCGTGCATGGCATCAATCAGCACGCGTTGGCCGCCGCCGAACGGATTTTTGAAATCCTCGACGCGCCGAATGAAATCAGGGAGAGGGAAAACGCCCGCCATTTGCCGCCGCTAAAAAATGAAATAGAGTTCAAGAACGTTTCTTTCGCGTATGGGCCGGACAAGCCGGTGCTGAGAAATATTTCCCTTAAAGTGAAGGCGGGTGAAATTATTGCCATTGTCGGACCAAGCGGCGGAGGCAAGACGACGCTGTTGAATCTGCTGCCGCGTTTTTATGATCCGATCGAGGGCTCAATCATGGTGGATGGCGCGGATTTGAAGAATGTTGCGCTGAAATCGCTGCGCGATCAAATCGGTATCGTCACCCAAGAGACCGTGCTTTTCAACGATACGGTGAATGCCAATATCGCCTACGGCCGCACCCATACCCCGCAAAAAGATATTGAGCGCGCCGCCAAAGTCGCCAACGCTGACCATTTTATTTCCAGGCTGCCGCAAAAATATCAAACGGTTGTCGGAGACAGGGGTTTTCGGCTTTCGGGGGGTGAACGCCAAAGGCTTTCCATTGCCAGGGCCGTTCTTAAGAATCCTCCTATCTTGATCCTCGATGAGGCCACCTCCTCGCTGGATACCGAATCCGAACAGCTGGTGCAGGAAGCCATCGGCAATCTCATGCGCGGCCGCACTGTTTTTGTGATCGCCCATCGCCTGTCCACCATTCGCGACGCGACCAAAATCCTTGTGCTGGAAAATGGTCACATCAGCGAGGCCGGTACCCATGAAGAATTGATGGGGCGGGACGGCACTTACCGCCGGCTTTACGAGCTTCAATTCCGCTTGCCTGGCGCTTAATCTCTGGTATAATCAAGATTCTTAAAAAACGGAGAAAAACGGTGGCCCGTGCGTAAGACCTTTAAGAATAAAGGCTTATGCGTTCTCCAAAACCGCAACCCAATGAAGGAGTAGTCCATTGTCTAAAGAGCTGATTCAGAGTTTGTTGGAAGCAGGAAGCCATTTCGGCCACCAAACCCGCAAATGGAACCCGAAGATGAAATCCCTGATTTTCGGTGAAAAAAACGGCATTCACGTCATTGATCTGGAGAAGACCGTAGAGTATCTCACCCGCGCTTGCAATTTCATTCGCGAAGCGGCGGCAAACGGTCCGGTTCTGTATATTGGAACCAAACCTCAAGCCCAGAACATCATCGAGTCAGAAGCCAAGCGCGCCGGGATGTATTATGTGAATCATCGGTGGCTGGGCGGTATGCTGACCAATTATCAGACGATTCGCAACAGCATTCGCCGTTATAAGAGCCTGATTCTTATGCGAGAAGACGGCACTTTTCAGGCGATCACCAAGAAAGAAATTTCCAATATCGAAAAGGAAATCACCAAACTCGAGCGCAATCTTGCCGGCGTGACCGAGATGTCCAAGCTGCCGGCGGCGCTTTTGGTCGTCGACGCCAAGAAGGAAGAGATCGCGATCAAAGAAGCCAAGCGTTTGGGGATTCCCGTTATCGCCATGGTGGATACGGATTCCGATCCGGATTCGGTCGAATACCCTATTCCGGCCAACGATGACGCGATCCGCTCGATCAAACTCATCATTGGCATTCTGACAGACAGTCTGCTCGAAGGTCTTGCCAAGAAAAAACAAGAACCCGTTTTATCGGAAGCCCAGACACGCTGATGCTGGATACTATCAAAGATCTTCGTGAGCGCACCGGCGCCGGCATCATGGACTGCAAGGCCGCTCTGGCCGCGTCGGGCAATGATATCGAAAAGGCCGTCGATTTCCTGCGTAAAAAAGGCATGGCGCAGGCCGCCAAGCGCGTGGGGCGTGAGGCCAAGGAAGGACTGGTCGGTTCCCGTATCGATGGCAAGCGCGCGGCGATCGTTGAAGTCAACTGTGAGACGGACTTTGTGGCCCGGACAGATGAGTTTCAGGATCTTTTGAGGCTGGTGCTGAGCGAGACGCTTGCCAGCGGCGAAGCGGCATTGACCGCCGCCAAGGTGACGGACCGCGTGGCTGAGCTTTCCGGCAAGATCGGCGAAAAAATCGTCGCCAAACGCGCCAAGCTTTTGGAAGCCAAGTCGGGCACACTTTTTACTTACATCCACGCGAACAATAAGCTGGGGATTCTGGTTGAGCTGTCTTTGAATGACGCGGCTTTGGGAAAAAACATCGCGATGCAAATCGCCGCTTCCAATCCGCTTTGCATTACCCGAGCGGAAGTTCCGCCAGCGGCCTTAGAGCGTGAGAAGGCGATTTATCGTGAAGAGATCAAAGGCAAACCCGAGAATATCGTTGAAAAAATCCTTCAAGGGAAGCTTGAGAAGTTTTATCAAAATAGCTGTTTGCTCGAGCAGCCGTATATCAAGGATGATAAAATGACGGTCAAGCAGGTATTGGCCGGCGCCGAGGTTAAACAATTTGTCCGGTTTCAGCTGGGAGAAGCTTCAGCAGCGTAAATGCCAAAAGAAAAAGCGTACAAACGGGTGCTTCTCAAGTTAAGCGGGGAAGCGCTTCAAGGCCGGCAGGAATACGGGATCGATCCGCAGGTCGTCGAGTCCATTGCCGCTCAACTCAAAGAAGTGAAGGCCAAGGGAGTGGAGCTGGCGGTGGTAATCGGCGGAGGCAATATTTTTCGAGGGATGGAAGCGTCTTCGCGCGGCATGGAACGGGCCGCGGCCGACTACATGGGAATGCTGGCCACGGTGATCAACGGCATGGCGCTGCAAGACGCGCTGGAGCGTAAAGGTGTTTTTACGCGGGTGCTGACGGCCATTGGCATGCAGGCGGTTGCCGAGCCTTACATCCGCCGCCGAGCGCTCCGGCACTTGGAAAAAGGCCGTATCGTGATTTTGGCCGGCGGAACGGGGAATCCTTATTTTACGACAGACACAACGGCGGCTTTGCGCGCGATCGAGCTAGGGGCCGATGTGATTTTGAAAGCCACAAAGGTGGATGGGATATATTCGGACGATCCCAAAAAAGTCAAAGATGCCAAACGTTTTAACCGCTTGCGCTACATGGATGTTTTGAAGAAAAAATTAAAAGTGATGGACGCTACCGCGATCAGCCTCTGCATGGACAATAATCTCCCCATCATCGTTTTTGATCTTTTGAAAGATGGCAACATCGAACGGGCAGTCTCCGGGCAGAATATCGGAACTGTGGTGACTAACTAATGGCTACGGAACAGGAGCTGATACGGGATTCGGAAGAACGGATGAAAAAGTCGCTGGAAATTGTCCAGCATAACTTCGCGTCCATCCGTTCGGGCCGCGCGACTTCCGGTATGGTGGAGAATATTCGTGTGGATTACTACGGAACCTCCACGCCGCTGCGACAAGTTGCCAATATTACGATTCCGGAACCAAAAGTTCTTTTGATTCATCCCTGGGATCCTTCCGCTTTAAAGAGCATTGAAAAGGCGATAGGGGAGTCGGACCTGGGGATCGCGCCGATTATCGACGGAAAAATGATAAGACTCGTGATTCCGCCTCTCACAAGGGATCGGCGTGAAGAGCTGGTGAAAATCGTGCACAAGCAAGCCGAAGAGGGACGAGTGGCCATCCGTTCGATCCGCCGCGAAGCCAACGATAAGGTGAAGATTCTTGAAAAAGAAAAGAAAATCACCGAAGACGAAAGTTTCAAAGCCCAGGGCGACATGCAAAAGCTTACGGACCGGTATATTCAACTGATCGACCAGTCCCAGTCCGCCAAAGAAAAAGATCTGACCCAAGTTTAATCAAAAAAAAATCGAGCGGCTAGCTCATCTGGTAGAGCACTTCCCTTTTAAGGAAGGTGTGCCGGGTTCGAGTCCCGGGCCGCTCATTTTTTTTGAGCGGCCCGGGACTCGAAAGGAGTGTCGCGGCCCGCAGATAAACGCGACGTGCCAAAAAGGCACGTCGCAAATTCCATCCGCGACACGAATGGCCGACCCGGAGTCGAATGTGCCGAGATGCCGGAGGTATCGAGGACACATGAGACGTAGGGCGCCGAGTCCCGGGCCGCTCATTTTTTTGAGCGGATTTTATCCGTCTTGCTCACCATAGGCGTATTCGTTATAATCTGCCCATGCTGGATATAGCCACTATTCGCGATAATCAGGATAAGGTGAGGGAGCTCTTGAAGATAAGGGCTCCTAAGTTTCCTTTTGACGCTTTTCTGAAGCTGGACGTCAAGCGCCGGACTTTGCAGATGGAGCTGGACACTCTCCGCAGCCAGAAAAACCGCAAGAACGATGAAATTTCCCAATTATTAAAAGAAAAAAAAGACGCCAAACCGGTAATTGCCCAGATGAAAGAATTTTCGCGGAAAATAGCGGAGCTTGAGGCTGGCACCGAAACGGTTGAAAGCGAGTTTAAAGCCCAGCTTTTTTTGATTCCCAATCTTCCTCATGAGTCGGTCAAACCCGGTGTCGATGCCAAGGGCAATACCGAAGTTTCGCATCACGGCGATATTCCAAAGCTCAGTTTCAAACCCAAAGAACATACGGAGCTGGGGGAGGGGCTTGGGATTCTCGATATGGCGCGCGCTTCCAAAATTTCGGGCAGCGCTTTTCCGCTCTTTAGAGGGGCCGGCGCGCGATTGGTGCGGGCTTTGATTAATTTTATGATTGATCAACACATCCGGCACGGCTATGAAGAAATCTGGCCGCCGGCGCTGGTGAATCGCGCCAGCATGACAGGAACCGGGCAGCTTCCCAAATTTGAAGAAGACATGTACCGTCTGAAAGACGATGAGCTTTTCCTGGTTCCCACGGCGGAAGTGCCTGTGACAAACCTGCATCGCGACGAAGTGCTGAAAGAAGAAGACCTACCTTTGAAATACACGGCCTACACGCCTTGTTTCCGGCGTGAGGCGGGGTCCTACGGGAAAGACACCAAGGGCCTTGTGCGCATTCATCAATTCGACAAAGTGGAGCTTGTGAAATTCGCCCGGCCGGAAGATTCTTACAAGGCACATGAACAGCTTTTGAAAGACGCTGAGAGGATCCTCGAGCTTTTGGAAATTCCGTATCGCGTGATCCAGCTTTGCAGTGGGGACATGGGTTTTGCCGCGGCCAAATGTTACGATATCGAGGCCTGGGCGGTGGGACTTGGGCGGTGGCTCGAGGTATCATCCGTTTCCAACTTTGAGGCTTTTCAGGCGCGGCGGGCAAATATCCGTTTTAAGAGAAAAGATTCGAATAAATCGGAGTTTGTTCACACTTTGAATGGTTCAGGGCTTGCGTTGCCGCGGGTTCTCATCGCGATTTTGGAAAACAATCAGAACGCGAATGGTTCCGTGCGAGTGCCGGAAGCGCTCAGGCCTTATATGGGTGGACTGGCGATTATCAATAAAAGCTAACATTGGGAGAGGTGGCAGAGCGGTCTAACGCGGCGGTCTTGAAAACCGCTGTACCGCAAGGTACCGTAGGTTCGAATCCTACCCTCTCCGTGAGATTAAATTTATGAGAAAAAGATGAATTTTCTTGAAAGATGTAGAAAAGGCGGTCTAAAAAGAGTTGAATTGCATGGCAATCCTGGCACTGCTCAAGGACGGGCTTTAGGGGGAAAGCGGTCAGCACGATATTTTAAAAAGAATCCTTTATTAGCCCAACAGTTAGGGTTCATTATCCGAAAAGCAATAAAATATCCAGGCCGGTCTATTAAACTAGCTGAATTCATAGGTATTATGTTAGGCGATGGACACTTGCCGGGCACTCATCAACTAACCATTACTTTGGATGCTCAAAAAGATAGCCAATACATTTTATATGTCAGAGATTTAATTAGAGATTTATTTAACATCGAAAGCGTTATCCGAAAACGTTCTACTGGGCAAGGAATAGATGTTATAGTCAGTAGCTCTAATTTAAGGGATTATCTGATTAAACAAGGGCTGAGGACTGGCCATAAAGTTAGAAATCAGATTGATGTGCCTGAATGGATTCAGAGAAACGAGAGATATCGCCTTGCCTGTCTCAAAGGATTGGTGGATACAGACGGTGGCTTATATAAACATCGTTATTTATCCAACGGGAAAACATATCACTATCTAAAGTTTTGTTTTACGAATTATTCTCAGCCGGTTTTAAGATTCGTTTTGGATGCGTTATGCCGAGTAAATATCAAGGCTTACTTATCTCATCATCATGTTTCAATTTACTCAGCTTCAGAAGTCAGGAAATATTTTGATATTGTCGGATCAAGTAATACCAAACATATCAATAAAATCATTGACTCGAATAATGCTTTAGGAGAGGTGCCGGAGCTGGTTGAACGGAGTCGCCTGCTAAGTGACTGACCTGGTAAAACGGGTCCTAGGGTTCGAATCCCTACCTCTCCGAATTTTTTAATTGGCTGACAAACATTCCCCAGAAAATCCAAAATAGAAACGTTACTTGCATCGCAAAAAAGTGCGTGTCGAAAAAAGCCTGGGCTAGATAAGCCACCATTCCCACCAGCAACGCTTCTTGATATCCAAATCCATCCGGTTTTTTGGTCCGAATAGCCCGAAAGATGGCAAAGCCCAACGGCAGTATAAAAAACAATAGACCAAAAAGACCCGTTTCGCACCAAATCTGCAAATAGGCATTATGCGCGTACCCTCTATAGGTTTCTTCCAGAGGAGCGAAAGAAGCGAACTTTCTGACATAAAGATTGATGCCGTTGCCAATCCAAGGATGCTCGAGAATCATTTTCCAGGATATTTTCCAGAACTCGATCCGTTCAACAATCGTTTGGTCGGTGTGGCGCAGACTTTCGAAGAAATTTTCCCTTAAAATTCCGGGAATAATGAAGCCTAGCGCGGGAATCAAAAAAAGCGCCAAATAAATTGGCTTCCTTAAACGGAAAAGAAAATAAAAACATACGCCAAATAAAAAGGCAAAAAAAGCCGAACGCGATAACGTCATGATGAGTGCTGTGAAAAATAAAAGAAGAATAACGACCCAAGAAGCACTGGATATTGACCACCGGCGATGTTCTATCCAGGTGGAAAAAGCCAGCGGAAGGGCCAATAGATAGAAAGTAGACAAGTCGTTTGGGGACTGCAGGGAGCTGCGCATGCGAATCAGACGGCCGGGGATGTCGACGGAATAATGTTTGATCCAGTCTTCTCCGGATAGCATCTGGTAGAAGCCGTTGATGGTCAATAGGAGCATGGAGACCGCGAACACTTTAATAGTCCGGTCAGTCAGTTTTTTGTCCTGAAAAAGATCTTGGCAAACGAAAAACAAAGTCAGGTATTTCACCCATTTTACCAAGCCTCTGACAGCGGTCCAGAAGTCCTGAGGGGTTACGGAAATAAACGAGAGCAGTACTGCACCCAGGAAAAGCAAATAAAACATCCGGAAAGGCAATGATTCAATAAGTTTTTGCGGATAAAGGATCTTTCCAGTCAGCCATGAGGCAATCAGCACTGCCACCCCAATTTCAGCGCCTGACTTGGAAAAGGGAAGAAAACCAACAGCGAACCAAAGGGACCAATGGGATAGTTGACGAAGGAAACGCATCGGCCTATTATACGTTCAAAATTACTTGATTAAACAGATTATTTTTGATAAGAATATATGTAAT
>JACQQX010000015.1 GCA_016206805.1 Candidatus Omnitrophota bacterium | reverse complement strand
AGGCTGAGTCGTCCGGGCCGACGTTGAGTTTGAGATCGTCATAACGGTAAGTCCCGATGACCTTTCCCTCCCAGTCGAAAAGCTTCATCACGGTGGGAAGTTTGGTGGCCGCGTCGAAGAAAACGATGACGCGCCCTGCAAAAAAGGGGGATTTTTTTTGGGTTCCGGGAAAACTCACGTCGACGAAGCGCCCGGCGGCAAGCGGCGCCTGCAAGCGGACTTCGATTTTCTTTTGCCGCTCGCCCTCTTCCACCGCTTTTTTGAAATCGAATAAAAACGTCCCGATCCCCGCGTCTTCGATATTAAACGATGAACCACTCCCTTCTCCGATCCAGGGACTATCTTGCGGCAGAAAAATAACGGGCTTCAATTTGAATAAAAGCCCCGGCAGGTGAACGCCGATTTTATTGTCATGCCGGTCGCGCTCGTAGATTACTTCGAGGCCTTTTTTGGGAGGCTCAAGCCATTGCATATAAATTTTAAAAGGCCGCTCGAATTTTAAATAAATCTTTTCTGTGGTTCCCTCTTCTTCTTTGGTAAAAATAGCTGTGTAATCTTTCAGATTTTCATAGGCTGCCGAGCTCTCAGTCAAAAGCCTTTCTAGCTCGGGCAAACCGGTATCAGCCGCGTAAGAGACGGTAGATCCTAATAAAAAAACTGTCATTCCGATCGCTCCCATTGTCATTTCGAGCGCAGGGAGAAATCTCATCAAAAAAGTTCTGTTGAGGAGATTTCTCGGCCTTCGGCCTCGAAATGACAGGGAGGGGCGTTCGCAATGACGCGTTTTCATCGGATCATCGCTAAAAATTGGCTGATTTGTTTTTGATAATCTTCACGGAGAACGGCCACGGCTTCATTGTGTCCGGCTTTGGGGACCACCCAATGCTGGACCTTTTTCTTGCCGGCCAATTGAGCTAAAAACCGCTGATGGGAAGACGGCACATAATCATCCTCTTGCCCGTGCACCATGAGAAGCGGCACGTGCGGCTTCTTGAAAAAATCCTCCACGTTCACGAAACGCACACGGGCCCGCTGCTGGCAATACCTAAAACCCAAATTGGTAAAAAGATTGACCACCCAGCCGGGGTAGCGCTCGCCAAAGAAGTTGAGCTTCACCAGCACCGGCGCCCAGCGGCGGATATAGTCCCGAAACACCTCTTTCATGGAAAAAAGTCCATCGGCCACGACGGCTTTCACGGCCGGATCGTGAAAAGACGCCGCGAACGCGATATCAGCGCCATTGGAAACCCCAAAAAGAAATATCCGGACATCGGGCGGTGTCGCTTTTTTCGCCCAGCGGATCACCGTCACCAGGCGCGACACATCTTCTTCCGTCGGCCATTGGGAAAGACTTTCTTTTTCGAAATCAACGCTCAAAACAGAGTAGCCTTCCTGCGGCAAAAAGTAGGCGTATCGCTCCCAGGAGTTTTTATTGGAACCGGATTCATGGCAGAAAATCACGACTCTTGAAGATCCTTTCGCTTCCGCCCAGAGAATTTGAGTTTCATGCCGGGCCGAATCCCAAATCGTGACCGCTTCCCCACGCGCATGGGAAACCACCGGAAGTTCTTTCGGGGTATAAACAAGGCTTTGAAAAATATTTCCGATCATGCGGGTGTATTTGGCGGCCTCAAAACCAAAAAAAAGAACCACCATGAAAAAAAGCGCGGCTAGCGCCACCAGGAAAATCATTTCTTAAACCGCTCCATGATCCACGCGCCCAGTACGGAAATTTCAAAAAGCGCCCAAAGCGGAACAGCCAGAAAAAGCTGGCTGGCCACGTCCGGCCCCGGCGTCAAGATGGCCGCGGCGATAAAAATACAAACAATGGCGTGCCGGCGAAAATAACCTAGTTTTTGGGCAGTCAACGCGCCCACACTCACCGCCCCCATCAGGAAAACGGGCAGGTTGAAAGCCAGCCCAAAGGCCAGCGCCATGGAAGAAAGAAAGCTCACGTATTCGTTCATGGAAATCATGGGCCGCAAAGAAGGGGTGGCGGCGCCGATCAAAAACGCCAGCGCCGTCGGCATTACCAGAAAAAAAGCAAACGCCACGCCGGCAAAAAATAAAGCCGACAGGATCACGACAACGGGAATAATGACCTTTTTCTCATGCCCATGAAGCCCGGGAGACAAAAAAAGCCAAAATTGGGAAGCAACCAGGGGAAAAGCGACGAGAATCCCGCCAAAAAGCGCCACTTTCACTTTGATGATAAACGCTTCCTGGGGCGCGAAGAAATAAATCTCCCCCACCACTTCCCTCAAAGGCGAAGCGATGAATTCAATAATCGCATCGGAGCCAAAAAACACAAAAACCGCCCCCGCCAGTATCCCCACCAGGGACACAAACACCCTCTTCCTCAATTCCTCAAGATGCTCTGAAAAAGTAAGCGGCTGGATCTGCATTTAGGCAAATTATAACACAACCCCAAATTGACTTCTCTATAGGGTTTTGTTAGGATGAGCCTCACGATGAAACAACTTACCCAAGCGTTTAAGTCACCCCTCTTTTTTCTGACTTTTCTAATCGTTGTGATTCTGACTATTTCCCTGATCAGCGTTTCTTCGCAAAACGCGGGACTCCGCCTCACAGCCAAAAATCTCACGGACGAGTCCAAAAAACTGGCTGATTCGCTCAAATCCCTCGAATTGGAAAACCAGGAATTGGCTGAAAAAATGGAAAAGGCGGGCGAAGACACCGGCGGCCTCAAAGATTCGCTGGAGGAGGCCAAGCGGGAGAACGAGTCCTTGAAGCTCGAGATACAAAAAGTGCGGGAAAGCCTGGATTCCCTGACGGAAGAAAAAACCTATCTCGAAGAGATTCTTCTCAAAAAGAATAAAGAGATCGAAAAGTCGCAACCCGCCGTCACCACAGACTCCGCAACCATCGATGCCCGTCTCCGGGAAAAGGACGAGGAATTAAAACGTCTGGCCGAACAAAATAAAATCCTCACCGATAAGCTCGATCGCCTCTATAAGACAGCCAATGAAAAAATTGCCGAAATCACGATTGCCAAGATTGCCCTGGAAGAGACTGTTTCCGAAGCCCGGCGCCAAATCGCCAATGAGTGGAGCACCGTAAACCTGGGATCCATCAGCACCAAACAAACGGCTCCCGCGGCTGCGGCACCCAAAGAAACACCCCGCGCGCCAAAAACAGAAGGCCGGGTGCTCGCCATCAACGACCAGCATGGTTTTGTCGTCGTGGATTTTGGAAGCGGGGATTTAAAATCGGACAGTTCTTTAGTCGTGAAAAAGGGTCAGGAAGAAATCGCGACGCTGAGTGTTTTGGAAGTTCGGGACGCGATGACCGCTTGTAATGTTAGGGACTTAAAGAGCGGCCGGAAGATCGCGGCCGGCGACATCGTCCTGCTTAAGAAGATTTAGTTCCTCAAGAACCGTTTCCCTGATTTTCGCCGCGCTCAAACCCAGCTCATCCAAAAGCGTTTCCCGTTTTCCATGGGGGATGAACCGGTCGGGAATACCCAGCGTTTTGACGCGGCGACCGGAACCCAAGAACTCAAGCACCGCGCTTCCAAATCCGCCGACAAGCGTTCCCTCTTCGATGGTCACGACCAGCGATATCTCCTCGCATAACTCCGCGATCGCCTTCTCGTCCAGGGGTTTCACAAAACGGGCGTTGAGCACCGCCGCCTGAATGCCTTCTTTCTCCAATAGCAGCGCCGCTTCATAGGCCGGGTACACCATGCTGCCGATCGGTAGTAGCAGAACATCTTTGCCTTCCCGCAGCAGCTCTGCCCGTCCTTTTTTAAGGATCGCCGGACTCACTTGGGAAAGAGGCCCAGCCGTTTCTTCGGCAACCGCCCCGCGGGGATAACGCGCGGCGATCGGGCCGCCTTTATGCTTGGCCATCATTTCCAGCATCATTCGTAATTCCCGGCCATCGCGCGGCGCCATCAATGTCATGCCCGGCACCTTGCGCAAATACGCCAGGTCAAAAACCCCGTGATGAGTGGGGCCGTCTTCCCCCACCAGTCCCGCGCGATCCAAACAAAAAAGAACCGGCAGCTCCTGCAGCGCGACGTCATGCAGGATCTGGTCATGCGCCCGCTGGAGAAATGTCGAATAAATCGACACCAGCGGCTTCACACCGGCTTTGGCCAAACCCGCCGCGAAAGCGACGCCATGTTCTTCGGCGATACCCACATCGAAAAAGCGATCCGGGAATTTTTTAGAAAACTCGACAAGCCCCGTTCCCTCGCACATGGCGGCCGTAATCGCCGCGATCGACCGGTCTTTTTCAGCGAGCTTCACCGCCATTTCCCCGAACACTTGGGTGTAGGTGGAAACTTGGGAAGATTTTTTCACCTGGCCCGTGTCCACGCAAAAAGGCGTTGAAGCGTGCCAGCGCTGGGGATCCGCCTCGGCGATTTTATATCCCTTCCCTTTTTTGGTGATCACATGCAGCAAAACGGGCCCTTGAATGGCCGAAATATTTCTGAGAATAGGGATAAGCTCATGCAGATTATGTCCGTCCAGCGGACCAAAATACCGAAAACCCAGCTCTTCGAAAAAAAGCCCGGGGACGAAAAGATTTTTCAAGCCTTCATCGAATTTCTTCGCCTGCTTAACCATGCCTTCGCCGACTTTGGGGATTTTGCTGAGCAGGGCTTGGATGTCTTTGCGCACATGATTGTAAACCGGGCTTGAGATAATGCGGTTCAAATAGCCGCTAAAAGCGCCGACAGTGGGAGAAATGCTCATCTCATTGTCGTTCAATATCACAATGAGATTGTCCTTCAAGTGCCCGGCATGGTTCATCGCCTCAAACGCCATCCCGCTGACCAGCGACGCGTCTCCGATCACCGCGATGGCCTTGCCTTTTTCTTTTTGAATCTTGCGGCCAACCGAAATACCCAAAGACGTGGAAATAGAAGCGCCGCCGTGGCCGGTGGTAAACGGATCGTGCTCGCTCTCATCTTTATTGGAAAATCCGCTCAAGCCGCCTTCTTTGCGGAAAGTGCGGAAGGCGTCGCGACGGCCGGTGAGGATTTTATGCGCGTGCACCTGGTGCCCCACATCCCATACGATGACGTCTTTGGGAGTGGTGAAAACCGTATGCAGCGCCAGCGTCAACTCGATGGCTCCCAGCGCCGCGCCCAAATGGCCGCCGTTAACGGAAACGACTTCCAGAATATACTGACGGAGTTCTTCAGCCAGCGCCGGAAGCTCTTCCGGCGACAACTTCTTCACATCATCAGGAGACTGGATATTTTTAAGTAAATTGCCCATCGGCTCGATCAAATCTTCCGGTTTTGAATAAAATCGACAAGTTCCTTCAAAAAATCACCCTTCCGGCCGAAGGATTTCAGCTCTTTTTTGGCTTTTTCGGCGAGGAGTTGGGCTTCCTTTTGGGATTCGGAAACACCAATAATTTTAGCATACCCTTCTTTATCCAGGATGTCATCCACAATTTGAAAAAGAAGCCCGACGCGTTTGCCGTAGCGGTAAAGCGCTTCTTCCTGCTTCTTCGAAGCGCCGCCGAGAATGGCCCCCGCGCGCACCGACACCGCGATCAGCGCGCCCGACTTATGCGTGTTGATGTATTCAGCGGTCGGAAGGTCAACTTCTTTCTTCTGGAACTCCATATCCACGGCCTGTCCGCCCACCATGCCGCGTGTGCCAATAGCTTCCGCGATCAGGCCAGTGGCGGAAGAGGAAACCCCGCCTCGGCCCAAGGACTCAAATGCCAATGTCAAAAGCGCGTCTCCCGCCAAGATGGCCGTCGCTTCTCCGAATCGGGCATGACAGGCGGGAAGCCCGCGCCGCAAATCATCATTGTCCATCGAAGGCAGATCGTCATGGACCAGGGAATAACTGTGAATCAACTCCACCGCGCAAGCGGCCGGCAGCGCGTTTTTCTCCTTCCCGCCAACCGCTTCGCAGGCCGCCAGCGTCAAAATAGGCCGTATGCGCTTGCCGCCGGAAAAAACGGCGTAATGCATGGCCTCATGAAGCTGGGAGGGACGCTCCCAAGCCGGCGGCAGCGCCTTTTTCAGCGCCTGGTCTATTTTTATAGCTTGTTGTTTCAAATAAAGATTAATAGTCATAATGATACGTCATTCCGAGCGAAGCCGAGGAATCAACTTCGACTTGCGACTTCGACTTGATCCCTCGACTACGCTCGGGATGACGCTTCGCTCCACACTTGATCCCTCGACTACGCTCGGGATGACGCTTCGCTCCACACTTGATCCCTCGACTACGCTCGGGATGACGCTTCGCGTCACTTTCTCTTTTTTGGTTTTGGTTCGCCTTCCTCAAAAGGGGTTGCCTTAAATTTACCGGAGCCGGTTTTAACCAACACCTCTACCCGCTTCTGAGCCTCCGAAAGACGCTTGGAACAGATGTCAGCCATCTTGACGCCTTCCTCGTAAGCTTTGAGAGACTCCTCAAGCGACAAATCCCCGTCTTCGAGTTTCTCCACAATCGCCTCCAATTTTTTCAATGCCGCTTCAAACTCGATTTCCTTCGCTGTTTCGCTCATGACCCGACCTCCTTGACTTGACTCGTGAAAAAACCGGTTTTCAGTTTCGTTTTGACGATGTCTCCGGGCTTCACGTCCCGGTAAGATGTGATAACATTCTCATCGGGCAGTTTTACCGAAACACTGAAACCCCTCTGCAGCGTGGAAAGCGGTCCCAGCGCCTCCAGCTTCCCCATCAAAGCGCTCAAACGCTCTTTTTTAAAAAGAACGGCGTTTTGAAGAACTCCCGACAAGCTTTTGCGCAGTTCGTCCAACCGCTGAAGCGGGACTTCAAAACTGCGAAGGGCCTGGATAGCCCTTTCTTTCAACGCCTGAATCCTCAAGACCAGCTCTTCCTTCTCAGGCATCACGATTTCAGCGGCCGCCGAGGGAGTAGCCGCGCGCAGGTCCGCCACAAAATCGGCTATCGTTGTGTCCACCTCATGGCCGATGGCCGAAATAATGGGGATTTGCGACTCAAAAATCGCTCGGGCCACCACCTC
Organism: Candidatus Omnitrophota bacterium; assembly: GCA_016206805.1. Lineage (GTDB taxonomy): Bacteria > Omnitrophota > Gorgyraeia > 2-02-FULL-51-18 > 2-02-FULL-51-18 > JACQQX01. The sequence goes on along the minus strand of JACQQX010000015.1, from coordinate 1,534 downwards.
CTCATTAAAAGCCCACAAGTCTTCCAAGCTCCCGCCGCCGCGGGCCAGAAGAATCACATCCACTTGATTCCAGATGTTCAGATCGGCGATAGCCTCCGCCACCAGCGGCGCGGCAGTCGGCCCCTGAACCAGCGTCGGGACAATCACGATATGCGCGTTTTGAAAACGCCTCTCCAGCACATGCAAGATATCCCTGAGCGCCGCGCCATCGATGGACGTCACGACTCCGATAGTCCGCGGCAAAAATGGAATGGGCCTTTTGCGCGCAATATCAAAAAAACCTTCTTTTCTTAATTTTTCCTTGAGTTCTTCAAAGCGCAGCTGAAGCGACCCAACCCCTTTGGGCTCGATGCGCGCCACATAAAGCTGATAAGACCCGCGCGCGGGATAAACGCTCACGCGTCCGAAGCAGAGGGCCTTCAACCCTTCTTTCAACTCAAAACCGATCATTTGGTTTTCGCGGCGAAACATGACGCACTGGATCTGGGATTCAGCGTCTTTGAGGGAAAAATACATGTGTCCGGAAGTGTGAAGTTTGAAATTGGACACTTCTCCCTCCACCCAAACATCTGAAAAGTTTTCTTCCAGCGAAAAGCGGATATTGCGGGTGAGATCGGAAACGGAATAAACTTGAAGGGTAAGCGGTTCGGTCACGACTCTACTGTAATTTTTTGTGCACGCGCTCAATGGCGGTCGCCCGTCCGGTTCGCTCATCCACCGTCACCAAAGCGCCTGAAAAACGCACATCATTTCTCGCGACTTCTTTTTTGGTGTGAATTTGCGTCAAGAATCGCCGGATGATGGATTCTTTTTCGGCGCCGATCACCGAGTCATAAGGCCCCGTCATGCCCAGATCCGTGAGACAGGCGGTGCCTTTGCCGGACACGCGGTCGTCGGCCGTTTGAACATGCGTATGCGTTCCCACGACAGCGGCCACGCGGCCGTCCAGATACCAGGATATCGCGGTTTTCTCGCTGGTGGCTTCCGCGTGCATGTCGACGACAATCACCGAAGCCCCCTGCTTTTTGACCTTTTCAATCTCTTCGTCCACCGCGTGAAAGGGGGAGGTAAAATGAAAGCGCATAAAAACCTGCCCCGCCACATGAATCACGCCTACTTTGATGCCTTTGGACTCCACCACACAGGAGCCCACGCCCGGCGCGGCCTTTGGGAAGTTGGCGGGCCTTAAAACCCTCGTCTCTTTCTGCATGAAATCTTCGATTTCTTTTTTCCGATCAAATACATGGTCGCCGCAAGTCAACACATCGCAGCCTATCCGAAAAAGATCGCGGGCGATAGACTCGGTAATACCGGCTCCGCCCGCCGCGTTTTCGGCATTACAAACCACAAAGTCCGCTTCGCCGGATTTTTTCATGCGCCCCACAAAAAGCTCAACAGCTTTCAGTCCCGGATCGCCATAAGTGTCGCCGATCATTAAAATCTTAAGCATAAGATAAATCCTTAAAATCAGTCAAAATGTCAACTGAGAACTGTAACAAATGGTGTCCCCTCGGGACATTTCATGAGTCTAAGT
>JACQQX010000016.1 GCA_016206805.1 Candidatus Omnitrophota bacterium | reverse complement strand
TGCATTTTTCATTTTTCATTATAGGATTTTATTTTGAAGAGAATAATTGTCGGTATCACCGGCGCCAGTGGAGCGATGTTGGCGGAGCGGTTTGTGCGGTTTTTGCTGGAGGCCGGGCATGAGGCGCATGTGGTGATTAGCTCCAGCGGCGAAGCGGTGTTGGAAGAGGAGATGGGGATTAGGCGGGGCACGTTCAAGGCGCATTACAAAAAGTCAAAAAAACTGTATTTGGCGAAGGCCGATGACTTCGCGGCCCGGATTTCCAGCGGCTCGGCGCCCATGGATGCCATGGTGGTCATTCCCTGCAGCATGTCCACCGTTGGATCCATTGCGCATGGAGTGACGATGAATCTCATCCATCGCGCGGCCGGCGTTTCCATCAAAGAAAAACGGCCGCTGGTTTTAGTTCCACGCGAGAGCCCCTTTAGCCCGATTCATTTGAAAAACCTGCTCGAATTGTCCCAAATCGGCGTACACATTGTGCCCGCCACAACGGCTTTTTACCACAAGCCCAAAACGGTGGAAGAAATGGTCGACTTCACCATCGGCCGGGTTCTCGATCTTCTCAAGATTGAACACAAGCTCTTCGCTCGGTGGCGTGACACTTCTCACGCTGAGTAAGTAAGAACCTCACCAATCAACTCAATAGGGTCTGTGCTCCGGTAGGATGCCCTGCCTGGCGGACGCACAATTTTCCCTGCGAGAAAATTGTGCTCGATGACAACGTGCGTGACTTGCGCGCATTCGCGCGCAAGACCGTGCTCACGCCGTTGTCAACGCCGCCAGGCAGGGCATCCTACCGGAGCACCACGCATGAGACCGGTTTTTTATGGACGAGGTGCGAGATATCGGCTTATAATGAGCGCTTAAAACCATGCAAACAGTCAGAGAATTCGCGGATATTTTTGAGAAGGTGAAGGCGGGGATCCGGCTAAGCCAGGAAGATGGCAACCGGCTGATTCGCAGCACAAACCTCGTCGAGTTGGGGGCCATGGCTGACTATGTTCGCCGGAAACTTCATGGCCGGAAAGCCTATTTTACCCATAGCATCAACGTCAATCACACCAATATCTGCGTTCTTTCCTGCAAATTCTGCGCTTTTGCCAAGAAAAAGAAAGATCCCGGCGCTTACGCTTTGTCCGTCGATGAAATCGAGCGGCGCGTAAAAGTCGCCGCCGGCCACGGTGTTTGGGAAGTGCATATTGTCGGCGGTTTGGATCCGGACCTCAAGCTGTCTTATTATGAAGAAATGCTCTCCCGGATCAAAAAAAGCTGTCCTGGCGTTCTGATCCAGGCGTTTACCGCGGTGGAATTGGATTTTTATGCCCGGCTTGAAAAAATTTCTGTGGAAGAGGTGATCGGCCGCCTTAAGGATGCGGGCTTGGGCGGTGTGCCGGGCGGGGGAGCCGAGATCTTCAGTGAGCGCGCCCGTGAGTTGATTTGCGCGCCTAAAATCAGCGCCCAGCGGTGGCTGGACGTTCACAAAAAAGTTCACGAGGCGGGCTTGCGTTCCAATGCGACAATGCTGTACGGGCATGTGGAGACGCCCCAAGAGCGCGTGGACCATATGATGCGTTTGAGGCAGACGCAGGATGAAAGCGGAGGGTTCCTGGCTTTTGTGCCACTGGCATTTCAGCCCGAGCACAATGAGCTTTCTCATTTGCCGCGCACCAGCGGTGTAACGGATTTGCAGGTCTTGGCCACGGCGCGTTTGATGCTGGATAATTTTCCGCATATCCGTCAACTGTGGAATTATGTGGATGAAAAACTGATTCACGTGGCTTTGCGGTATGGCGTGGATGATTTGGGGGGCACCAATTTTGACGAAACTATCGCCAAAGCCGCCGGTTCCCAATCCAAAGGCTTTACCTATGATGAGCTCGTGAGTTTGATTCAGGCTTGCCATATGGAGCCAATGGAAATCAATAGCATTTACACGGACATTCAAAAAGAATGTCTGGTGGCCTAATGTCATTGCGAGCGACCGAAGGGAGCGAAGCAATCTCTGCGCAGAACCCGCCACAAAGCTTCGGCGGATTCGTCCCTCAGCGAAGATTGCTTCGTCGTCGCTGCGCTCCTTCTCGCAATGACGGGGTGACTTTGCTGCGAGTGGGGCAAATTGAATTCATCAATTCTCTTCCCATCGATCTTGGTTTTTTTCATTTATCCAAGCGCTTGGACGCCGATGTCGATGTGGTTAGCGGCACACCGACCGTTTTAAATGAAAAAATTTTAAAGGGAAAGCTGGATGTCAGTCCGGTGTCGGCGCTTTTTTATGCCGAGCATCAGGACGACCTTTTAATATTGCCGGATCTATCGATCAGCTCCTTGGGGGCCGCTCAAAGTGTTTTATTATTGACACGCTATTTGCCCCAGCGGCTTAAGAAGAAAACCATATCCGTGACGCGCAAAGGGCGGACGACGCCGGGACTTTTACAAATCCTTTGCCGGTTAAAGTATGGATTTGAGCCTCAGTTGAGGGTGGTGGATGGTTTTAAGCCGGAAATCATGATCAGGCAGTCCGACGCGGCGCTTGTGATTGGCGATGACGCGCTTTTGGCCAGAGAGCGGTTCGCGAAGTCTCGCTACAAAATCGTGGATTTGGCCCAAGAGTGGAGCAGTTGGACCAATTTACCACTAGTTTTTGCGCTATGGGTGGTTCGTAAAGATTTCTTTGAGGCTAATTCAGAGCTTGTAGTGGAGTTGCATAAGACGCTTTTGGAATCTAAACGCTGGGGCATTCAGAACCATGAAGCCGTTTTGAATGCCGCGGAAAAGAAGATTGCGTTGCCCCGTCCGATATTAGAGTCTTATTTCTCCTGCTTGACTTATGATTTGGGCGAAAATTTAAAACAAGGCATGCATCTTTATTTTGAAAAAGCTGTCGAGTGCGGGATTCTGGAAAATAACCCCATGTCATCCCCGAATGTTTTTATCGGGGATCAGGCCTTGGTGGATTCCCGCTAAAAAATTACGGGAATGACAGGACTTTATGACTATTAATGATGTTCTCGATAAAGCGCTTGCCGGCGGCCGAATAACCATTGAAGAAGGAGTGCGTCTCTATCATGAGGCGGATCTTTTTGAATTGGGAGCCGCCGCTAATGACCTTTGCATTCAAAAAAATCCGCTGGCCGGGGAGCGCGCTACTTTTCTTGTTGACCGCAATATCAATTACACCAATTATTGTTACACGCTTTGCAAATTCTGCGCTTTTTATAGACTGCCGGGCGACATGAAAGAGGGATATGTCCGGACCAATGATGAGATTTTCAAAAAAATCGAAGAACTGGTGGCTATTGGCGGCACACAGGTGCTTCTGCAGGGCGGCCATAATCCGGATTTGGGAATCGAATATTATGAAAGCCTGGTGCGGGAAGTCCGCCAAAAGTTTCCCCAGGTTCATGTTCATTCTTTTTCCGCTTCGGAGGTTTGGCATATCGCCAAAGTGTCCAAGCTTTCAATTCGAGACGTTTTGCTTCGTTTAAAGGCGGCTGGGCTGAACAGTTTGCCCGGGGGCGGAGCGGAGATTCTTGTGGATCGCGTGCGTAAAATGGTTAGCCCTCTCAAAACCAAAGTGTCCGAATATTTTGAAGTTCATCGCGCCGCGCATGAAATTGGCCTGATCAGCACATCCACCATGGTTTATGGTTTGGGTGAAACCATTGAAGAGCGTATGCAGCATTTTGATGCTTACCGGCGTGTGCAGGACCAGACACGTGGGTTTCGCGCTTTCATTCCCTGGAGCTTTGAATCCGAGTCCACCGAGATGGCCATGCCCCGCCGTACCGGCAGCGAATACTTGCGCATGATTGCGCTTTCCCGCATCATGCTCGATAATATCCAGCATCTTCAGGCCGGATGGGTGACCGAGGGGCCAAAACTGTCACAAGCGGCTTTGCGTTTTGGCGCCGATGACTTTGGCGGGATTTTGATGGAAGAAAATGTTGTCAGCGCCACTGGCAGCGACAGACTTTATTCCGGCGTCACCAAGGCAGAAGCCATCCGTCTTATTCGCGAAGCCGGAAAAATACCCCATCAGCGCAATACCAATTACGAAATCGTCCAAGTTTATTCCAGCGAACCCGAGCTTGCGGCGGTCTAGCCGCCTATGAGCGCGGTTCCATTTCTCGATCTTTCCCGGCAGTACAAAACAATCAAGCCTGACATTGAACGGGCCGTCCGCCGGGTTTTTGATTCCCAGCGCTTTATCATGGGAGAAGTGGGGAAGCGTTTTGAAGAAGAGATGGCCCATAAAACCGGCGCGAAATACGCCATCGCCGTCGCTTCGGGATCCGACGCGCTTTATTTGACGATGCTGGGATTAGGCATTGGCGCCAATGATGAGGTGATCACCACCTCTTTTACTTTTTTCGCGACAGCAGGGGCCATTTCCCGTTTGGGCGCCCGACCCGTTTTTGCCGACATCGATCGCCGGACATTTAACCTCGACCCGCAGGATGTTGAGCGGAAAATAACAAAAAAGACAAAAGCCATTTTACCCGTTCACCTTTTTGGTTTGCCTTGTGACATGGCCGCCCTCCAGGCTATTGCCAAAAAATACGGCCTTTTCGTGATTGAGGATGCCGCTCAGGCTTTTGGTGCCGCCTACCAAGGCAGTCCCGTGGGATCGCTGGGGGATGCCGCCGCTTTTTCATTTTACCCCACCAAAAATCTGGGCGGAGCCGGGGACGGCGGGCTTGTCACGACTTCTTCGAAGCCGCTTGCCGAGAAAATTAAAAAACTTCGTGATCACGGCCAGTCTAAAAAGTATTTTCATGCTGTGGTGGGGCTCAACAGCCGGCTCGATGAAATCCAGGCCGCGGTGTTGCTGGTGAAGCTAAAGCATATTGACCGGTGGAATGACCAGCGCCGCCGCCATGCCCAAGCGTATGACAAGGCTTTTGCCGATATTCCTCCGCTTGAGCGGCCATCGGCCCCTAAAGGCATGCGGCATGTTTATCATCTTTACTCGGTGCTTACCTCCAAGCGGGATGAGTTTGCCGCGTTTCTCGCGGAAAAAGGGATAGGCGCTGGGGTTTATTATCCGATTCCCATGCATCTTCAGCCTTGTTATAAGTCGTTGGGCGGGAAGCCTGGCGATCTGCCGGTTTCCGAGTGCGTATCGGGCGAAATTCTTTCCTTGCCGATGTATCCCGAGCTTTCGGGCGGCGACAGAAAAAAGGTGATTGACGCCGTGCAGACATTTTTTGGGAGGAAGAAAAAGTGATTTATATTTTTTTACCCGCGTTTAATGAGGAAGTGGCCCTGCCAAGACTGGTGAAGAAATTCGCCGATCAGATGCAAAAGGAAAAAGAGCCGTATCGCCTTGTTGTTTTTGACGATGGCAGCGCGGACAAAACGCATGAGGCGGCAATGGAGCTTTCCAAAAGTTATCCCATGGATGTGTTGCAGCATGAGAAAAATGCCGGGCTTGGGCTGACCATGCGGCATGGTTTGGAATATTTAGCGGAAAAGGTCGCCGATACGGACTGGGTGGTTACGCTGGACTGCGATGACACACATGAGCCTCGCTACCTGACGGCGGCGCTTGAAAAAATCCGACAAGGGTATGACATTGTAATTTTGTCCCGTTATGCCAAGGGTGGCGGAGAGCAGGGATTGTCGCCCCTTAAAAGTTTTTTAAGCGGCGGAGCGGGGTTGTTTCTCAAGATTTTTTTCCCAATCAAAGGAGTGAAAGAGTATAGCTGCAATTACCGCGTTTACCGCGGCGCTCTCATCAAAAAAGCCCTTCAGAGGTTTGGCGGCGATTTGATCCGCTTGCCGCACCGCGGTTTTGTCGTCACGCCCGAGATTTTGATCAAGATGCGGATGCTGGGAGCCAAAATCACCGAGTCGCCGTTCATGCTGTACTACGACCAAAAACCCACCAAAAGCACCAATAAGCCGCTCAAGACCGTCGGAGGCTATTTCGCGCTGGTCTGGCATTATTTCGGTCGTTCGTGAAAAAAAATATCCTGCTTTGTTTGACCTCAATCCTTTTTTGTTTTCTTTTTCTGGAAGCCACATTTAAAATCGTCGCTTTTTTTAGGCCCAATCAAACCGGCCCTTCAGCGATCGCCGGACTGCCTTATGAGAATGTCCCTGGCGCTCGGTTCTGGCGCTATGACCGTGAGGCCGGTTTTCATTATTATGCGCACAACGCTTTCGGCCTGAGGGGTACGGAGGTGACCAAGGATAAACCCACGGATGTTTTCCGCGTCGCGCTTTTGGGTGATTCCGTGGCCTATGGAGGCGGTGTGGGGCAGGGGCAAACGACGGCGGATTGGCTTGAGCGCGCTCTGGAAGGAGTGGTCCCCGGAAAAAAGGCACAGGTTTTAAACTTTGGCGTCGCCAGTTATGGGTTGAGCGAGTACGCGGTGCTGTTGGAGGAGAAAGTGCTCAGTTTTTCTCCGGACGCGGTTTTTGTGGGACTTTGCTTAAATGATTACCATATCCGCAGTGAGAGTGATTTTGCCAGTGACCAAAAGAACAAGCCTCAAGTCGTCAAAAAAGAAAGATTTAGAAATTTATTTAAATCGCATTTTCTGGAGTTCTTAAAAAACGTTCTTTTTTTAAATGCCCAAGGTTTTGGGAGGGGAGTTTCGGATGAGGAATCTATAGAAGCGCTTTCAAAAAACCCGGCGCTGACGTCCGATGAAAAAAGAATTCTGGCTCAATACTGTTTGGATGCCGGGGTCCCTTTGCGGCTCTATCTGAAGGGAGTGGCGCATTACATTTCTGAATACCGGGACCCCGTTTCCTGGCAGAAAAATGAAAAATCATTTGACCGGATCATCCGTCTTTGCCGGGATAAAGGGGTGCCGATTTATTTCTTTGCCTATCCCTTGAATGAGCAGACGCTGGAAGGATACACCAGCCGCATGCCGCAGGATTTTATCCGTCAGGCGGTCGAAGGCCGCGGCGGAAATTATGTGGAGCTCTTGGAGGGTTTTAGGGAATACCGTCTGGCTCATCCCAATGAAAAGATGTACCCACGTTATGACAATATGCACATGCTGTCCAATGGACATCGACTGGCAGCCAGTATTTTGAGCGCAGTTCTGAAAAGAGATTATCCATGAGGCCTATCCGGTATATTTATTATGCCGTAGCTGTCATGGCGCTTCTATTGATTGTATGGGCCAAGCATGTAGCTGGCGAAACAAACCTGCCACCCCTTAAACCTTTTGTGCGTTATACGGCGCTGGCGGTGTTGCTGAATTTGGGCGCGGCCTATTACTTTCTATGCCGAAAAGTGGGTCTATCAGAGCGCGGATGGAGCCTGAAAGTTTGGTTTCTATTTGCGTTATCCGCTGTCCCATCGCTTCTGGTTTTTCCGGTTTTTTCGGGCGACATCATAGAGTACCTTATCCGGGGAAGGATTTGGGTGATTTATGGGGCCAATCCTTATATCCATTACCCAGCCGAATATCCCCAGGACATGCTTTATCCTTATTCCGCCTGGAAGGATTATTCCGATGCCTATGGGCCTATTTTTTTAGTGATTAAAAGCCTGCCGGCTTTAATATTCCGCGATTCCATCACGGGTATGATTTTTACCATGAAGCTGATCAATTTATGTTTTCTAGCTTTGGCCACTTTGTTTGTCTATAAACTAGCAGGGAAGTCTCGGGTTTCCCCGGTTCGCGCGGCCGCGCTTTTCGCTCTTTGTCCGTTAACGGTTTGTCTCACGGCTATCGATGGACAAAATGATATCATTATGGGAACTTGGCTGATACTGGCCGTGTATTGTATTTTACGGGAAAAAGTTTTTGTAGGGTATGTTTTTTGGTTGCTTGCTTTTTTAACCAAATATACAGCCATTTTGCCGCTGCCGATGCTTTTATTGTATACCTTTAAAATCCAGCGGGCGCGCCAGGACGCTTTGCCGGTCGGGCTAATGGTCAAGTTGTTACTGATGCTGTTGGGGTTGGGTATTTTGATTTTTCTGCCTTTTTGGAACGGCGCGCAGACTTTTGGAGCGTTGACGGCGCTTCAAGACCGGTTTTATACCAATACGATTCCTTATGCTGTTGTGATGGCGCTGGGAAAGGCGGGTTTAACGGTTAGCGAAAACTTGGCGCGAAAAGTTTTTCTGGCGTCTTATATAGTGGCATATGGGGTGTTATGGGTTCGGCTGGCCTTGAAACCTTTTATTTCGGCTGAATCCTTTTTTAGGACTCTGGCATTGGTTTTTCTTCTTTTTTACGTTTCGTTAACCAGCCCCTTCATTTACAACTACTTATTTTGGGCACTGCCCTGGATTGTGCTTTCCCGTTGGCCGTTGGATATTGAGCTTATATTGATTTATTCGCTGGCCGGTGTTTTGTCCTTTTATAAAAGAATCAACTTTCTGCTGTTGGCCGGGGTGGCATCTTACATTCTTCTGTGGATGCGATTTCGAAGAGCCTTGAAGACGCCGTGAAAAAATTTTTTTTTGCAGGAATTTTGTTGATTGGAGGATCCCTTCTGTCCCTTTTTGCGGCGGAAGGGCTTTTGGCCTTCATGGGCTTCAAAGATAATTTAAAAATGCAGATAGCCTGCGTGCCTCACTTTCATTCCCGTGTTGATTTTGAGGAATATTCGTATGAATTCACTACCAATAGCCAGGGATTGCGTTATCCTGAAATTCCATTCAAAAAATCTCCACAAGAACGTCGTCTTCTTCTTTTAGGGGATTCATTCGCGCAGGGCGTAGGTGTATCAGAAGGCCAATCGATGGCGTCTCTTCTGGAGACACGCTTGTCTCGATCCGGTCCGACCAGGGTGATCAATGGAGGATTGGCGGGAACAGGTCCGTTGGATTATGCCCGCGTTTTGAAATATATAGGGTTAAAATACGATCCCGACGCTGTTTTAATCATGCTGTATGCCAATGACGTTTCCGATACGCCGGATGAGGTTGCTTCCGGCAGATCTTTGTTGTCTTTTGGCCGCTATGGAATGGGTATCAAGCCGTTGGTTCATCGATTTTTTCCGCGGTTGTATACGTTGCTGCAGCGTGTGCGCTTGAAGGCTGGCGCGCAGACTGGCGGTTTGTCCGAGAATATTCCCAAAAAATGGATAGACAGCACGGTGGATCTGGCTAAAAGCAGAGGGATTTCTGAAGCAAGAATCAACCAATGGAGGGAGGCCTTGAACCCCGATTGGGTAGAAACCGCCAACCGCGGAAGGATGGATGGTTGGGTATTGGCGCTTGGACTCCTGGATCCGGATTATTGGGCCAATTCTTTGGATATCGCTTCGGAGAGATCCCAAAAGAAATGGGACATTATGAAAGGCGTCTTGAATGACATGGTTCAGGAGTGCCGTTCGCGGCAAATTTGGGTTGGTGTGATATTGGCCCCCGCCCCATTTCAATATGATCCTTCGTATGGAGCGGTTTGGTCGCAGGCAGGGATGGTTATCAATCCAGAATGGGTCCGCCGGACCACTGTTTTAGAAAAAGAGCTGATGTTTTGGTCCGATGCCCAAGAAGTTCCTTATTTGGATTTGACGCCATCCTTCCGTCAAGCGGCTTTGGAGGGTTTTGCCGGCAGGCTGCATTACCGGCTGGATCATCATTGGACCGCCGAAGGAAATGTTTTTGCCGAAGCGCTTATCGCGCAATGGTTGTCCCGGCAGAATCTTGTATCGGAATAAATTTGTAAACGTGATGGATTCCGGCCTTCTTTTTTTTGAAGCGGAGCACCCACCGGCTGTATAAGCTTTTGTTGACCTGGTCGAAGCTTCCCAGCTTCACATAACGTTTGTCCTGGGCCGGTATCAAGCCTTCATCCTGCGTGACCAGATACGCTTTCCCAAACTCGCGATGGAGTGATAAAAGTTTCTCCGGTTTTGACAGCTGGCTGAAGTCTCCGTAAAGATCGTCCACGATAAAGCGCATGTTCCATATGCATAACCCCTCGGGCACGCGCATGTACGCCATCAGGTTTTCAAAATTGTAAGACTCGCTGCCACGATCGTCCTTATAGATGAAAGGCATGTATTTCTCCTGGGCGATTGAGACGCCACCCAGAAACTTCCGGAAGTACATATCATGGTTCATGTTCGTGAGGGTAGCGAAAACCCATCCCACCAGGCCGAAAGTGACAAAAATCTTCGCTATGGTTTTGGAGAGGCCGCGATAAGTTTGCGTGATTAAAAACGCGGCGCCTATTGTGAAAGGGATAAGCGGCGCCATGAGATGGCGGCCGTCGGATTCTTGCGGCAGCCCCAGGGCCACAAGATTAGCCAGCGCCCAGAGGGCCAGAAAATGAACGGTATGGCGTTGCCGCGCCTCAAGCTTTCCCGTGTTGCGTTTGAAGGCCATCCAAAGCGCTGAAAATAAAGTGAGCCAGCAGAGAAAAAACCCAAACGTTCTGGCGATGGAAAAGGGGAGATAGGATTTCAGCGAAAAAAACGCGATGTCCCCTTCGGTTTCCCAGGCGTTGCGGGTATTTTGAATGAGAAAGCGGTACACCGTGTCCCAGTGATAGACCAGAGGAGTGTTTTTGGCAACATTCCCACTGGTATCAACAGCCTGAAAGCTTGTGGTTATCGGGACGACCATGAGAAAACCGAGAAGTACGGCGCTGAGTAAAATAATTTGCCGGCTGTTGCCCAGCCATCGCGGAATATTGCGCACATTTTTCAGGAATAAAAAGCCTAGAAAGAGAGGGGGCAGGATTTTAATCGTTTCATAGGTTTTGATCCCCAAGAGCGTGATGGCTAAAAGCCCCAGGCAAGATAAAAGAGTTTGGCGGGCGGTGAATCGTCCTTCTTCAATCCGAAAGTAAATCAATAAAAAGAAAGTGATTGCCGCCGCTTGAAAAATTTGGGCGAGCAATCCAAAATCGGACAAATAAAACAGTGTCATGAAGTTGGGCAATGTGGTGCAGTAAAAAATCCCCGCCAAGAAAGAAATGAGCGTGTTGCGGGTTAAAAATAAGATAAAGCCAAAGATAAAGACGCCGATAATGCCCAGCCATAATGCCTTAAAAAGATAATAAGGCGCCGGATCATAATGAAACAGGGCCAATAGCACTTTCCAGGATAGAAGCTCTACCGGCCTGAGGCCCATTAGCCGCTGGTCTCCAACAATGCTCCCAAACTGATAGGTCCAAGTAGGCGTCAGCGGATTGGCGATGCGCTTGAGAACGGCGGGGAATGAATTGGCCTTTGCCTGGTACAGGTAATTCATGTCGTCCATCGTGTTAAAGGGAAGATTTTCGGTGAGGAAGGCAGCCCAGGAAAAACCGATGAGGGCCAAAAGGATCCCGATAATCCATTTTTTTGACATGCCGGATTCTAGCACAAAGAGGGCTCTTTTTCCAAGACGGACATAAAACGATTGCATTCGATAATCTCATCCGTTATCCTAAGTCTTTTTAGGGGAGTCAGATGCGTCCATCAGCGTTAATTACCGGCGTGACCGGGATCATTGGCCGTCACTTATCCCAGGAGCTTCTGGCCAGAGGATGGGAGCTCTGTTTTTTGGTGCGGCCCGGCTCCCTAAAAAAAAGCCCCGCCAAATCCCTTTCTTCAGGATCCATCTGTAGTTATGATGGGTCCACCCAGTCGGTTATGCGCGTATTTCAGAAGAAAAAGCCTCAGGTGGTTTTTCATTTGGCGGCGTCGACTTTGATCGAGCATGAACCTTCCGACATTGAACCCCTTATCCAGTCCAATGTTCTCTTGGGGACTCAGATTCTGGAAGCCATGCGGCAGACGGATTGCCGGTATTTGGTGAATGCCGGCACTTATTGGCAGCATTACGCCAATGAAGCGTATAATCCGGTCAATTTATACGCCGCGACCAAGCAGGCTTTTGAAGACATCATCCGTTATTACACCGAAACAACACCGATCACCAGCCTGACTTTAAAGCTTTATAATGTGTATTGTCCCAATGACACTCGCCCCAAACTCTTTCATCACATCGCGCAATCGATCAAAAATAAAAAAACATTGGATTTGAGTCCGGGGCGCCAAAAACTGGACCATGTTTATATCACGGATGTCGTAGACGCTTTTATTTATGCCGCGGAGCTGTTGTGTAAAAAAAGAAAAGACGCTCTGCATTCCAGCTATGCGGTTGGGACTGGCGCCAAACACAGCTTGAGGGAAGTCGTCCGGATTTATGAGGATGTTTCCGGCGAAAAGCTGAAGGTGAACTGGGGAGGGCGGCCCTATCGTCCACGCGAAATCATGGATCCGGGGAATGTCCGGTTTTTGCCCGGTTGGAAGGCGAAAGTTTCTCTAAAAGAGGGGATCAGGCGCGTCTATGAGCGATAAAAAAGAAATGCTATCCATTGTCATCCCGGTTTATAACGTAGAGCAGAATATCCCGCTTTTTTATGAAAAAACAAAAGCCGTTCTCAGCAGCCTCCCCGAGTTTGATTATGAATTTGTTTTTACCGATAACCGGAGCACGGACGGCAGCTTTCTTCTTTTAAAACAACTGGCCGCGCGTGATTCCCGCGTGAAAGTGGCCCGGTTTTCAAGAAATTTTGGATACCAAAAATCTATTTTTACCGCCTATTGCCTGGCTTCGGGAGATGCTGTCATCCAGATGGATTGTGACTTGCAGGACCCTCCGGAGCTGATTTTGGATTTTGTCAAAAAGTGGAAACAGGGCTATGAAGTGGTGTACGGCATTCGCCGGACAAGGCGCGAAGGCTGGTTATTGGGACGGATCAGGAGGATTTTTTACCGACTGATCGACTTTTTATCGGATGACGGCCTCCCGCATGATGCCGGGGATTTCAGGCTGGTCAGCCGCAAGGTTGTGGACCAGTTGAGAAAACTTTACGATGCCAGCCCTTATATCCGCGGGACTATCGCCGCTTTCGGATTCAATCAAACCGGCATCGAATACGATCGTTTGGCCCGCCAGCATGGAGAAAGCAAGTTTCGTCTCGGTTCATTGATGGCCTTGGCCATGGACGGTATTTTGAACCACTCGCTGGTCCCTTTGCGCCTGGCGTCTTTCACCGGTTTTCTCATCGCGGGGGGTCTGGTCATTTACCTGGGCATTCTTCTGGCCATTAAATTCCTGTTTCATCAGGAATGGCCCGCCGGTTTTATCACGCTCTCCGTTTTAATTTTGATTTCGATCACTCTGAACGCCATTTTTTTAGGGATTATCGGGGAATACCTGGGCCGGGTTTACCGGCAGGTTAAAAACCAGCCGATGACCATTATCGATGAAGCGGTCAACCTTTAAACGATGAACCCTGAAAATATTTTCCGTTTTCCATCGTTGTATGAATACAAAAATAGGGCGCTTAGCGCGGTGAATGGTTTGGGCGGTTTTTCGGTGGATGCTTTGACCGGAGGCAAGAGCGTTCTGGACATCGGCTGCGGGCCGCTGCAGTTATATTATTCGCCTGAGCGGACCCGTCAACATGCCGCTGTCGACAATTCGCCTGAAATGGTTGAGGCTTGTAAGCAAAAATATCCGCGCTCCCAATGTCTTGTGGCCTCCGCCGATGCGCTTCCTTTCAAGGACAAAAGTTTTGACCTGGTCACCATTTTTTTTGTTTTGCATCACATCGACTTCGAGAAATGGGCGAAGGTTTTGAGCGAAGCCCAGCGTGTGGCCAAGGAGAGGGTACTGGTCCTGGACCATATCCGGCATGATGGGCGGTTTCGTGGATGGCTTCAAAAAAAATATTGGGATTTATTTGATGGCGGAAAAGCTTATCTTCGAAAAGATCAGTGGCGTGAAACGCTGAAGGGGCTGAGCGTTCGGGAGTTCCGCCAAAGAGGCGTTTTTTTTGGAAATGTTTGCTATTTTGAAATCGATCCGCTGGCGCGCGCGTGAACGGTCGGTTGCGGGTGGAGGGAAACCCGCACGACATTCCAAAGGACGATCAGTACTTTCCAGGCATTTAATTTCGATTTCCCGCGGCCTCTATTTTTAAACCAAATCGGTATTTCGCGGATGGAGTAGCCGCGCGCTTTGCAGGCGCATAGGACTTCGGCGATGATCGAGGGTCCTTCAGAGAACATATCCTGAAGTGGAAGCGACTCCAAGACTCGTCTGCGAAAGCAGCGGAAACCGGATGTGCAGTCTTTGATGGCCAGGCCTAGAACGGTGCGTGTGAATTTGTTGGCCGCCCGTGATAGCAGGCGGCGGTGCATGCCTCTTCCTGACTCTCCGCCGCCGGCGACAAACCGCGATCCGATGACTACGTCGCTGGAACGGATCGCTTCCAAAAAGTGGGGGATTTCTTTGGGGTCGTGCGAAAAGTCAGCATCCATCTCCAGGATGGGATCGAATCCTTCGCGCACGGCGTATTGAAACCCAGTGATGCCGGCCAGGCCGCGTCCCCGTTTTCCCTCCCGGGACAGAAGGTGCACGCGCGCGGAGCGTTTGGCGGCTTCCCGGACGAGTTGATCCGTGCCGTCAGGAGACTTGTCGTCGACGATGAGGATGTGAATGTTGGGATCGGTTTCCAGGATTTGAGAAATTAATTCTTCGATATTTTGTTTTTCATTGTAAGTGGGTATGACGGCTATGGATGGCATTCGAGGATTTTACAAGTGAGCCGGGGAGGTGTCAAGTGAAGGGTAAGGCAAAGGCCGCGTTCTGGCTGATTATTTTTGCCGCGGTGGCCGTGCGTTTCTATCATCTGGATCTGCCTTACATGGAACCTTACAATAGCGTCAGCCGTCAGATGACTACCGCTACGATCGCGCGGAATTTTTACGAACATGGTTTCAACTTTTTTTATCCCGAGATCGATCTGAACGGTCCAGGCCCTTATTATGAAACCGCCGAAGTGCCGGTAGTGCCGTATCTGATCGCTTTGAGTTACAAGGCGGCAGGCGGAGTGCGGGAATGGGCCGGTCGCATGGTTTCGGTTCTATTTTCCCTTCTTTTCATGCTGGTGATGTTTTTGTTCGTGAAGCGGATCTACGGTATTGTCGCGGCCAATGCGGCTTTATGTTTTCTGGCGTTTTCTCCCATTAGCGTGGCCTTCAGCCGTTCGGTGCAGCCGGACATGTTTATGTTGCTGGCCAGCGCTTCCTGCCTTTATTTTTTTTATGAGTACTGTCGGACGCGAGGCCTGAAGCATTTTTTCATCTCGCTCATTTTTTTGATGCTGGCGCTGTGGACCAAACCTTACACGCTTTATTTGCTTCCGGTTATTTTTGTGATGGCTTGGAACGCCCAAGGGAAGAGTATTTTTCGTGACCCAAAATATTATTTTTATCTGGCGGTGGCGGCCCTATCGCTTTTTTGGTACTGGAATATGTACGAGCTGTCCCTTACCATGAACCAGAATTACCGGACACTGGCCTATGACCGGGGAGTCGTACCTTTGAGCTGGGGATATCTTTTGTCCCTCGGACACTTTGTGACGATTTTCAAAATATTTTTCATTCACGTGCTCACACCCGTTGCCTCAATTCTTTTTCTGCTGGGTTTTTTAAACCGGAAACCGGAAAAGGAAAGCCTGATTTTTTATGTCTGGTTTTTTGGCATCGTTCTTTTCTTGGCCGCGGTATGGCCGATTTTCATCATGAATCATTATTATCTGTTGGCCATGCTTCCGGTGTGCGCTGTTTTTGTGGGTGTGGGAACCAAGCGGGTTTTGGATGATCCGAAAACACGTCAATGGGCGCTTAAGCCGATAGTTCTGGGGATTATGACGCTGATGACGGTTGCCACACTTTATTATTATTATCGGGGGCTTTATTTTATTCCGAAGGAACATCTTCATGTGATTGAGGCGGGAGAGGAAGTCCGGAAAACGACGGCGCCTGATTCGCTGATCGTCAGCTCCTATGGGTCCACTCACTCGCTTCTTTATTATTGCCACCGGAAAGGATGGAGCATTACGATTTCGCACCCGCTCGAAAAATCCATCCCGCAGTTGGAGGAAATGAGGAAAAAAGGAGCGGATTATTTTGTCACGACGCGGCAAAACCTGGCCGTAGCGGAAAAAGGTTTTGAGGATTATCTGCGGACGCATTTTTCGGTACATCGGGAAGCGGAGCGGTATCTGATATTCCGGCTGAATGAGGCGGGGAATCCATGAAAGCGAAATGGTCTATTCGACTCACCGTCATTGGGCTCCTGACGGTTCTTTTTCTGCAAACGGTTTTTGCCATGCGATTCAAGTCTCCGACCGCGGATGAGCTGACGCATCACGTTTCCAGCGGTTACTCGTATTGGATGAGGCGGGATTTCCGGATGAACCCGGCTTCGCCACCTCTCCCGCGGCTTTTATCGTCGTTGCCGCTGGTGATAATGAAATTAAATTTCCCGACCGGCCCCGCTTGGGAGGCGGCCGATAGTCCCGCTTTCGCGCAGGATCTTTTTTACCGCTCCAATCAAGGGATGGAGCATTTTCTTTTTTGGTCCCGTATGCCGATAGTCCTCCTGTCGCTTTTTTTCGCCTGGGCTGTTTTTTATTTCGCGAAAATATTTTTCGGGGAATGGGCGGCTGTGGCGAGCCTAGCGTTATATGTTTTTTGTCCGGATATCGTGGCCCATTCGGGACTGGCGACCGCGGACCTGGCCGTGGCGTTTTTCTTTTTTCTGGCTTTGATGAGTTTTGCGTCGTGGCTGCGAACGCCTGGCCTTCCGGGGGTTTACCGAACGGGAGTTTTGACGGGCTTGGCGCTTCTGTCCAAATTTAGCGCGATCCTGCTTTTCCCGATTTTTTTGGTTGCCGGGATTATCACGGGACGCGGCCGGTTTTTTTCCATCCGAAACATCATTATTTTTTCATCGGTGTGTTTGTTCACCGTTTGGGCCGGTTATTTTTTTGAAATGAAGCCGGTTTTGTCGCATGTCACCCACGTGGAAGCCAAAACAGAATTTGTCAGGGAGTTGGGTGGCGAGTCCATGGTAGAGTTTGCGCGGAAGACGCCCGTTCCGCTGGCGACCTTTTTTTCGGCGGTGGCGGGTATGACGCATACGCGCGGTGAAGGAACCCGTGCTTTTTTGATGGGAGAATGGTCAAGGCAGGGATGGTGGTATTATTATCCAGTCGCTTTCGCGGTGAAAAATACCATTCCGCTTCTTTTGCTGTTTATTCTTTCCCTGGCTTTTCTTTCGCGGTTGGGCTTGGACAAGCTTGGCAAAGTTATTCTTATTCTCCCCATCCTATTTTTCTTTTTAGTCACTTTCCGGGATAAGGCTCAGGCCGGTATTCGTTATTTTCTGCCGATTTACCCGCTGATTTTTATTTTGGGCGGAGGGGTGAGCGCTTATTTATGGAAAAAGAAAGCGTTTTTTAAGGCGGTGGTTGTGGTTTTCATGGTTTGGCATGCGGCTGAGGCTTTGCGGATCTTTCCTCATCATCTGGCTTATTTCAATCAGCTGGCCGGCGGTCCGCAAAATGGTTATAAAGTGCTTCGGGACTCTAATCTGGATTGGGGGCAGGACATGAAGCTATTGGGTGAACTGGTTCAGAAAGAAAAATACCCGGAAGTGGTCCTGGCTTTTCATCAATCTGCCGATCCGGCCTATTATGGCATTCCTAGCCGTTCCGCCACACCCGATGAGTTTAATAATCCCAAAAAGACAGTTTACGCGCTTGGCGCCCATTTCCTAGAGGGGTTCGAATGGACTCGCGGGGCTAGGCCCACGCATGTCCTTGGGCACTCGGTTTTTGTCTATGATTTAAGGGAAAAACTATGATAAAATTCAACTCTTATGCCTAAAAAAGTTAAAAATCGCTCCAAGGTTCTGATCCTCTGCGGGGGACAGGGAACCCGCATGCGGGAAGAAACCGAATATCGCCCCAAACCGCTGGTTGAAATAGGCGGAAAACCTATTTTGTGGCATATCATGAAGTCTTTTGCCCACTTTGGGTTAGATGATTTTGTGCTTTGCCTGGGTTATCGCGGCAATATGATTAAAGAATATTTCTTAAATTACGAGGCCATGAACAATAATTTTACAATTTCTCTGGGCCGCCAAAGCCGCGTGACCTATCACGATGCCCATCCCGAGCAGGATTTCCGGGTAACGTTGGTGGAGACGGGGCTTGAAACCATGACGGGTGGGAGAGTGAAGCGCAGCGAGCCTTATATCGATACGGATCTTTTTATCGTGACTTATGGGGATGGGGTATCGGATGTGGATGTGCAGGACCTGGTTCGGTTTCACCGTTCGCATGGAAAAATGGCGACGGTGACTATCGTGAAGCCTGTCTCCCGTTTTGGAGTAGTTGATCTGGATAGCAAGGGCCGGATTAAACACTTTGCCGAAAAGCCGCAGCTGGATGGCTGGGCCAGCGCCGGTTTTATGGTGTTCAATAAGAATTTTTTCAAATATCTGGGCGGGGACGATTGTGTTTTGGAGCGCGACCCACTGGAGCGTCTGGCGCGTGAGGGGGAGTTGATGGCCTATCGGCATGAAGGGTTCTTTTACGCGATGGACACTTACCGCGAATACAATTATCTGAATGAGCTTTGGACGGGCGGAAAAGCGCCTTGGAGGATATGGAATTGAAACCGAGCGGATTTTGGCGTGACCGGCGGACTTTGATCACTGGCGCTACCGGACTTGCGGGCGGATGGCTGACCAAGCGTTTAGTGGAAGAAGGCGCTGATGTGGTGTCTCTGGTCAGGGATTGGGTTCCTCAAAGTCTTTTTGTCCGCGACAAGCTGAATGACAAAACAACCATTGTGCGCGGAGACGTGAGAGATCAGGCGGTTTTGGAGCGCGTGCTCGGAGAATATGAAATCGAAACGGTTTTTCATCTGGCCGCTCAGACCATCGTGGGTATTGCCAGCGCCAACCCTGTTTCCACCTTTGAAACCAATATCGGCGGCACCTGGAGCCTCTTTGAAGCCTGCCGTCGCAGCCCACGCGTGAAACAGGTGATCGTGGCTTCCTCCGACAAAGCTTATGGCGAGCAGAAAAAATTGCCCTACAGTGAGGAAACGCCGCTTGGCGGCCGCCATCCGTACGATGCCAGCAAAGCTTGCACGGATATTCTCGCGCAGTCCTACGCGGAAACTTTTGATTTGCCCGTTGTGATTACGCGCTGCGGGAATTTTTATGGCGGCGGGGACTTGAACTGGAATCGGATCGTGCCAGGGTCCGTTCGCTCGGTGTTGCGCGGAGAAAGGCCTGTGATCCGTTCTGATGGAAAGTTCATCCGTGATTATTTTTATATTGAAGACGGCGCGGCGGCTTACATGCTGTTGGCCGAGCGCCTGGCCAAAAATCCCGACCTTAGGGGGCATGCGTTTAATTTTTCCAATGAAGAGCAGACCACCGTCCGGGAAATTGTCGAGCGTATCTTGAAGCTGATGGATTCGAAGCTCAAGCCGGATATCCGCAATGAGGCCAAACATGAAATCCGTCACCAGTATTTGAGCGCGGCCAAAGCCAGGAAAATCCTCGGGTGGGCGCCGCTTTTCACGTTGGACGCGGGTCTTGAGCGCACCATCGGCTGGTACCGCGATTTTTTTAATTCATGACCTTGCCCGGCGCTCAGCTGCGTAAGGAAATTTTTGGGCTGGTGGAAAAGTATCACGCGCTTTCTTTTTCCCCGCCGTCTTTTGTTCCCGGCAAAACCCCGATTCCCGCTTCCGGGAAGGTATTTGATTCCGAAGATTTAAATTCATTGGTCGACGCGTCACTGGATTTTTGGCTGACGACGGGCCGGTTTGCCAAACAATTCGAAAAAGAATTTGCGGATTTTATCGGGGTGCGTCATGCGCTTTTGACCAATTCCGGTTCTTCGGCCAATCTTTTGGCTGTTTCCGCGATCACTTCGCCCAAGCTTGGCGCCCGGCAGGTTAAGCCGGGTGACGAAGTGATCACCGTCGCCGCCGGCTTTCCAACGACAGTCAATCCCATCATCCAAAATAATCTTGTGCCGGTTTTTATCGATATTTCCTTGCCGACTTATAACCTGGATCCTTCGTGGTTAGACGCCGCGCTTTCGCCGCGCACGCGGGCCATTATCGTTTCGCATACGCTGGGCAATCCGTTTGATTTGGACGCGGTGACGGATTTTGCCAAGCGTTACGGCTTTTGGCTGATTGAAGACTGTTGTGACGCGGTAGGGTCGCTTTATAAAGGAAAAAAAGTCGGGTCTTTTGGGGATCTGGCGACAACGAGTTTTTATCCGGCGCATCACATCACGATGGGAGAGGGGGGCGCTGTGCTCACATCGGACGGGAAACTTAAAGTGATCGTCGAGTCTTTCCGGGATTGGGGCAGGGACTGTTGGTGCGATCCGGGCAAGGACAATACCTGCGGCAGGCGTTTTAACTGGCAGTTGGGGCAGCTTCCGAAGGGTTTCGATCATAAGTACACGTATTCCCATGTGGGCTATAACTTGAAAGCCACCGACATGCAGGCCGCGGTGGGCGTTTCCCAACTCAAAAAACTTCCGTCTTTTGTCGAAAAAAGGAAAGAGAATTTCAAAATCCTTTACCAGGGCCTGAAGGACCTGGAAGATTTTTTTATTTTGCCGGAAGCCACTGCCGGCAGTGAGCCCAGTTGGTTTGGTTTTCCTATTTCTGTCCGAGAAAAAGCTCCTTTTTCACGCAATGAAATCATCGCCCATTTGGAAAAAAACGCCATTCACGCCCGTCTTGTTTTTGGGGGAAACCTCACCAAACAGCCCGCGTACGCGGATGTCCGTTACCGTCAAGCCAGTGATTTGAACCGGTCCGACTTTGTGATGAACCGGTCGTTCTGGATAGGTGTTTATCCGGGACTCACCCGGCCCATGCTGGATTTTATTATCGGTTCTTTCCATGAGTTTGTCTCTGCCCGTTAAAGACCTGGACGCGGTTTTAGATTCGACGAAGGATTTGTGGGATGAGCTTCGCGGTAAAACAGTTTTTTTTACGGGCGCCGGCGGTTTTATCGGCTCATGGCTTCTGGAAAGTTTTTTGCATGCCAACCATGCGATGCATTTGGGCGCTCACGCGGTTTGTTTGACACGAGGCCCCGGGAAAGTTTCTTCCAGTGTTGTTGAGTGGATTGTGGGCGATGTGCGTGATTTTAAATTTCCCCAGGGCCGCTTTTCGCATGTGATTCACGCGGCCGCTCAACCGGATCAGGCGGATACGATGGTTGAGGGAACCCGCCAGGTTTTGGAGTTTGCGGCCCTGCAGGAGAACGTCCGATTTCTTTTTTTGAGTTCGGGCGCTGTGTATGGGCCGCTCTCGCTTTACGCTGAAGCCAAAAAAGAAGCCGAGTGGATGTGTCAGGACGCGTCCGCCAAAGGCGTTCAAGCGAAAATCGCGCGGTGCTTTTCCTTTGTCGGACCGCGATTGCCGCTGGATGCGCATTACGCGATAGGCAATTTTATCGCCGACGCGTTGAGTGGCGGTCC
This sequence comes from Candidatus Omnitrophota bacterium, assembly GCA_016206805.1. Taxonomy (GTDB): domain Bacteria; phylum Omnitrophota; class Gorgyraeia; order 2-02-FULL-51-18; family 2-02-FULL-51-18; genus JACQQX01. The sequence continues at coordinate 63,923 of JACQQX010000016.1, read as the reverse complement.
GATCCGAGTGAAGGGGGATGGAACGCCGGTGCGTTCTTATTTGTATGCTTCCGATATGGCGGCATGGCTTTGGACGGTGCTTTTGAAAGCGAAGACGGGGCAGGCGGTGGATGTGGGCTCCGCTCAGCCAACTACGATTTTTGAGGCCGCGCGGGCGGTGGCTGGCGCATTCAATCCGCGGCCCAAGATTGAAATGGAAAATCAAAATATGACGGGCATGGGCGGGAAGCGTTATTTGCCGGATATCGGGGTCGCGCAAAATCAATTCAATCTTAAACAAACGGTTAATTTGGAAGAGGCTGTGCGAAAAACAGTGGATTGGCATAGACCATGAGTGTTAAGGCAAGCGACCGCATCGCTAAGTTTTTAAAAAGACATGGCATCCGCCACGTATTCGGCATCGTGGGCGCGGGCAATGCCCATATTTTTGATTCGATCGCGCGGTTGGGTTTCACAGAAATCATTTGCGTCCATCATGAACAGGCCGCGACGATGGCGATGCAGTCTTATTACCGTATTTCAGGCAAAGTCACGGCCGCTATTCTGACCACGGGCGGCGGTTCCTCCAACGGAGTCACGGGCGTCGTCGGCGCCTGGATGGATTCGATGCCGGGCCTTATCATTTCAGGAAATGAAAACTCCAAATACACGACACCGGAAAATCCGTTGCGCGTTTGGGGCGTCCAGGGCTATGACAGCGTGGAAATGGTGCGCAAGGTCACCAAATACGCCCATCGTGTTATGGATCCTCGGCAGGTGGACGCGGAGCTGGAAAAAGCTTATGCGATCGCGCGTTCCGGCCGCCCCGGTCCTTGTTGGATTGATATTCCCATGAATATCCAGTCTATGGCCGTCGAAGAAAAAGATTATGAACAGTGGAAAGTCTCGTCCTCGCCTTCCCAAAATACCGATTTGGAGGAGCAGGTCCGTCAGACGCTGGATCTTTTATCTCAAGCCAAACGCCCGTTGCTTTGGCTCGGGATTGGTATCCGCCATGCCAACGCTGTTTCGCGAGTTAAAACGCTTTTAGAAAATTTGCGTGTGCCGACGCTGGTGTCTTGGGCGGGTATCGATATCGTGGACTCAGGCCATCCGTTGGTGTTTGGGCGTGCCGGTGTTTATGGGCAGCGATCGGCCAATTTTATTTTGCAGAATTGCGATTTTCTTTTGACTATCGGCACGCGCCTGGCCATTCCTCAAGTAGGCTATGACTTAAGTGAGTTTGCCCGCGCCGCCAAAATAGTGATGGTGGATGTGGAGGAGTCCGAAACCCGGAAACTGGGCAATCGGGTGGATCTGCCGATTTGCGCTTCCGCGGATGTATTTCTGGATTCGCTGCTGGATCAGGCGAGTAAGCGTTCGCCGCCAGTTTTTGATGAATGGATCAAAACGTGCAACCGCTATCGAACAAAATATCCCTGGGTCGGGTCGGAACATCGCGATGAGAACGGGTTTTTAAATTCCTACCCCTTCATGGACAAGCTGTCGAATCATTTGAAACCGGATCAAATCGTCGTCACGGATATGGGGACCGCGCTTTTGTCCGGGCATCAGGCGCTCAAGATAAAAGAGGGGCAGCGCCTCATTACTTCGACAGGGCTGGGGGAAATGGGTTTTGGTCTGCCCGGCGCTATCGGAGCGTCCTTTGCCAAAAATAAAAGCGAAGTGCTTTGTCTGAACTGCGACGGCGGGATGATGATGAATTTGCAGGAGCTGCAAACCATCGCTCATCATAAGCTTCCTATCAAAATCATTATTTTCAATAATGATGGTTATTTGATGATCAAGCACACGCAGAAAGCCCTTTTTAAAGGTCATTATGCCGGGACGGACCAAAAATCCGGCATTTCATGTCCCGACTTTACTAAATTAGCCAAGGCATTCGACATGACGGCTTTTCAAATCCGCACGTGGCCGGATTTTGAGCGTGTGATTCCGGGAATTCAAAAAGAAAAAGGACCTCTGATTTGCGAAGTGTTCATGCATCCGGAGCAGCCTTTTGTGCCCAAGCTCTCGCTGGCTCCCCAGGCGGATGGGACGCTTGTTTCGCCTCCGCTGGAAGATCTGTCGCCGCTATTGCCCAGACAAGAGCTTAAAGATAATATGTTGATTGGCCTTCATCCAAAATCAGCGCAAATCAAGGTGGAATGATGAAAAAGCTCAAAGTTGCGATTCTGGGTAGCGGCAATATCGGCACTGATCTTTTAATCAAGACCCTGCGTTCCCCGGTCTTGGAATGCGCTGCTTTCATCGGCCGCAATCTTTCCTCGCCCGGCATGACTCGAGCCAATAGCTTAGGGGTAAAAATCTCGGACCGGGGCATAGAAGCCATTCGCAGCGAGCCAGACTCTTGTGATCTGGTCTTCGACGCTACATCCGCCATCGATCATCGCCATCATTGGTCTGTTCTACAAAGCCTTGGAAAAATCGTGATCGATATGACGCCGTCCAAAATCGGCACCATGTGCATCCCGGCGATCAATCTTGACCCATGTTTGGACCAGCGCAATGTCAACATGGTCACTTGTGGCGGCCAGGCTTCGATCCCGCTGGCGCACGCTTTGGGTAGAACGCATGAGGTGGATTATGTGGAAGTGGTTTCGAGCATCGCTTCTCGCAGCTCCGGTCCCGCCACACGGTTGAATATCGATGAATATGTTGAAACTACCGAAGACGCGTTGGCATTTTTTTCAGGCTGCGCGAAAACTAAAACCATTCTGATTCAAAATCCCGCCGTGCCTTGCATTGACATGCAAACCACGCTTTTCGCAAAAGTAAAACAGCCGAATCTTGAGGCGCTTGACCGCGAAGTCAAAGCGATAGTCGCCAAGATCCAAGCCTATGTTCCGGGCTACCGGCTTCTCGCCGGCCCTGTTTATGAAAATAACCGCATTGTCATCATGGTCAAAGTTCAGGGGCTTGGCGATTATTTGCCGCGTTACGCGGGAAATCTGGATATCATCAACTGCGCGGCCATCGCGACCGCCGAAGCTTTCGCGAATAAAAATGAAAAAAAAGATACTGATCAGCGATCCCACGCTCCGCGACGGTAACCACGCCGTCAAGCATCAGCTGACCGCCGAACAAATCGCGCGGTACGCCGAAGCCGCGGAAGCCGCTCAAATCCCCATTGTCGAGGTGGGGCATGGGAATGGGCTGGGCGCGTCTTCTCTTCAGGTGGGCGAGAGCGCCGTCGGTGACATGGAAATGCTCAAGGCCGCGCGAAGGAAGCTGGTGCGTTCGAAATTGGGTGTCCATGTGATGCCGGGTTTCGCGACGATACGCAAAGATATTGAAAAAGCGGTCGAAGTGGGCGTGGATGTGTTTCGAGTCGGCGCGCATTGCACCGAAGCGGACGTCACGCGCCGTCACATTGGTTACGTGCGCGAACGTGGAAAAGAAGTATATGGCGTTTTGATGATGTCGCATATGGTTTCCAAGGAAACTTTGGCTGAAGAGTCGCTCAAGATGGAGTCCTATGGCGCCGAAGGCATTATTATCATGGACTCGGCCGGCGCTTATCTCCCGTCGGATGTGACGGAACGGATCGCGGAGCTCGTCAAAGCACTCAATATTCCGGTGGGTTTTCATGGGCATAATAACCTGGGTATGGCTGTGGCTAATTCCGTGGCGGCCGCTGAAGCGGGCGCGACGATACTGGACGGCACGGTGCGCGGTTTCGGGGCGGGCGCCGGAAATACGCAGCTGGAAGTGCTCATCGCGGTTCTGGATAAAATGGGCTACTCGACAGGGATTGATTTTTATAAACTTTTGGATGCCGCCGAGATCGCTGAGCGGGAGATCATGAAAGTTATTCCCGCTATTCAATCCATTAGCATCGTCAGCGGCCTGGCCGGAGTATTTTCCGGGTTTTCCAAACATGTTGAGCGCGCGTCCAAGGAGTATGGCGTGGATCCCCGGGATCTTTTTTTTGAATTGGGCCGTCGTAAGGTTGTGGCTGGGCAAGAAGACTTGATTATTGAAGTGGCGATGGACCTTGCCGGTAAAAAGGTTAGCCGATGAAATCATCTTACGTGATGGATATTGTGCAGGAAGATTGCCGGAACGCGTTAAAGCGCCCGGAGGTGCTAGGCGCCCTGAAAGGTGAAACCGTTCTCATCACCGGCGGCACCGGATTTATGGGGACATGGCTGGCGGAAATGATCGCGACTCTCAATGACCACTTCGGTTTCGGCACGAAACTTTTTCTTTTGTCTGGTCGGGCCAATAATCTCAGCGCCCGCGCGCCGCATATCGCTGTCCGGCCTGATGTGACGCTGATCGAGCGTGATATCCGGGGTTTGATGGAAATCCCGCAGGAAGTTTCCTGGATTATCCATGCCGCCGGTAATCCGGATAATCGTGTTTATGCTTCTGAGCCTTTGAGGGGAATAGAAGTGATCACTCGCGGCACTGCCGCTGTTTTGGATTGCGCCACACGCTTGCCCAATCTCAAAAAGATGCTGAATGTCAGCTCTGCCAGTATCTATGGGAATCAACCGGATAACCTTGAAAAAATTTCTGAAGGATTTTTTGGAAATCTTGACTGCGCTTCTGTGATGTCCTCTTACGCCGAAGCCAAGCGTTTTGCGGAGACCCTTTGCACGGTTTACCGTAGCCAGCACCGTTTGCCGCTGGTGTGCGCACGGCCTTTTGCTTTTATCGGACCCTATCAGATGCTGGACAGGCCATGGGCGGTCAATAACTTCATGCGCGACGCGCTTTTAGGGGGAGCCATCAGGATTCTCGGCGACGGACAAACAGTGCGGAGTTATATGTATCCCAGCGACATGGCGTTCTGGCTGTTGCGCATTCTCACTGATGGCGTTCCTGGGCAAAATTACAATGTGGGCAGCCCGGAAGGGGTGACGCTTTTGGCGCTGGCTGAAAAAATCGCGGATCTTTTTCCCGATAAGCCGCGCATCGCCTCCCACCTTTTGCCGCCCGGCAAGGCCCAGCGCTCGCGTTTAGTGCCGGATATTTCACTGGCGCAAAATTCTTTGGGTTTGGAAATCACAGTAGACCTGGATACGGCGATCAAAAGGACGATTCTGTGGAATCAGGCCCAGCAAAAACTCACGAAAGCGGGGGAATCCAAGCGATGAATCTGGTTTCAGTGGTGATACCGGCCTACAACGAAGAAGAAAATATTCCTTTTCTGGAAAAAGAAATCAACGAGGCCCTGAACGGCCTGCCGTATCGTTTTGAATTCCTTATCATCGATAATTGCAGCACCGATCGCACCGGCCAATTGGTCAAAGAAATATGCGGTCGTGATAATCGCTGGAAATACCTGCGTCTGAGTCGTAACTTTACCGCTGAAATGTCGATGACGGCCGGTTACCGCTACGCTTCTGGGGACGCCATCATTGTGCTGTATTCGGATTTGCAGGATCCGCCGTCAGCCATTCCGCTGCTGCTTGAGAAATGGCGTGAAGGGTATGATGTTGTTTATGGGGTTCGCACTACAAGGCCCGGCGAACCGGCGTGGCGGAATTTTGCCGTGAAGATCGCTTACCGCCTTATTCAATGGGCTTCAGATGTTTCCATTCCCGTTAATGCCGGTGATTTTCGGTTGATCACTCGGCAGGTTCGCGACGCGTTTTTAGAATGTGGGGAAGTGAACCGTTATCTGAGAGGGCTGATTTCCTGGCTGGGTTTCAAGCAGGCCGGTGTTCCTTATGAGCGCAAGCCCCGTAAGGCCGGTAAAAGCAAAGCGCCGTTCTGGTATCTTTTGGTTTTTGTTTTTAACGCGGTGACGAGTTTCTCACTCAAACCTCTGAGGATTTTTACCATGATGGGGTTTATTCTTCTGGGTGTAACGTCGCTGGCGTTCATCTTTTATCTTTGGTTGACCATTCAAGGCACGCCGCCTCCCGGTATTCCGACAGTGATTCTTTTGATCCTGGCGGCCATCGGTTTGAACAGTCTGGGCATTGGAATACTCGGTGAATATGTCGGCCGGACTTATTCGGAAGTAAAACGCCGGCCGCTTTTTATCGTCCATGAGGCGGTCAATATCGATATTCAGCCCCGATGAGCCTGCTGTCTTATCTCGGCGAATATTTCGAGACCAATCACTTCACGCTGCATCTGGTCATTCTGCTGACGGGTTTATCGCTATGGAAATATCTCCGCCTGTCTTTGCGTATTTCTCCGCGCGTCCTTTTGATTTTATTCCTCTTGCTGGGATTGGGTCTTCGGCTGGGGTGGGCCGCTTTTTCTAGCTATGCCCCTCGCACGGAATGGAATCAGTTCCACATGATTGAGAGCGACAATACCAACATGCATGCGATCGAACTGACCAAGGGCATCTGGTTTCATGATGGCATGGGCGAAGCGGTTGCGCGCCGGCCCATCGGTTACCCGATGTTTTTAGGGCTTTTGTATAAGATTTTTGGAGTTCATTTTGAAGTGATCGTTCTTTCCAGTCTTTTTCTTTTTGCGGTGACATTTTTTCTCGTGTATGGCATCACCAAAAGGGTGTTTGATCAGAAAGCGGCCCTAATCGCCGGACTGTTATACGCGATTCACCCCATCGCTGTTTACAGTGTCAACATGGCTACGGACGAGCATCTATTTTTACCGCTTTGGTACGGCGGTTTGCTGCTGCTTCTGGCGGAGGTTGCCGGTAAAAAAATTCCCTTCGCCTGTCTATGGTACGGCCTGATTTTCGGGTACGCCACGATGACCCGGACGAATGCGGTGTTTATGCCGCTGGTTGTGGGTTGGGCTTATTTTCTGATGCGGAAATCCTGGCGCTCGGTTCTGTTGGGGGTCGTATCGGTTTTTCTGGTGATGCAGCTGGTCAATCTTCCTTGGGTGATCCGCAATTACAAAATCTGGGGGCAGGTGATCACTTACACCTATACCGGGGACGGTCTCTACAAGGTCGTCAATTCATACGCGACTCCGGAGGGGTCCGGCCGTTTTCCTGAGCGGGGAGAGCCGGGTTTTTCAGAAGAGCTGGAGGCGGCCCAGAAAACCGACAATATTGGCGTGCGCCATGTGCTGGGCAGCCGTTTAATGACCCGGTGGATCGCCAGTCACCCGCTGGAGTTTTTAAATTTTGGAAGCAAGCGGCTTTTGGTGTTTATGGGCTGGGACCGCAGCGGAGGGATTTGGCCGATATGGTACCAGTATTACGAGGGTTCTTATGATCCGGCGCGGCCTATCGCGCAACACACCAAGGATCTTCTGGAAGAGACGGCATTTTCGTTTTATTACAGCCTTCTTTTTTGTTTTATTTTTTCCATGATTTTGATCGGGCGGCGATGGAAAGTATTTTCTGAGCCCTCCAGGCGCGGACTGCTTGTCGTAGCCAGCTGCATTTTTTTCTGGATGGCTGAGCATATGATTATTTTCCCGGACCGGAAATACCGATTTCCAGTGGAAATATTGATGGCGATGATTGCCGCTTTTTTCTTGAAACACGTTCTTTTTGATTTCCGTTGGGACAATATCCGGTGGCTGCCGCTGCGAAAGAAGGCCGTTTAATGGAATCCCCCTCCGTGCATGCCCAGGAGTATTACAAAGATTATTGGAAAGATGAGGCTCTCCAGCGCACGCGACGGGCTTATTATCAAAAGCTTTATGACCGGGTTCGTTCGCGCCTCCAGGTTCGCAGTGGCGACAAGATTTTAGATGTGGCCGGAGGAAATGGCCAACTGATGCAGTATTTAGGGTTTAAAGGCGCGCACATCCTGGATATCAGTCAGTCGGGGCTTGAGGCGGCCCGCCAGGCCGGGTTTCATGCGATCTTTGGGGATATTGGCAAGCGTTTTCCGATGGAAGCGGCCAGTTATGACGTCGCATTTTGTTTTGAAGTGCTGGAGCATTTGCATTATCCCAATAAAACACTTTGTGGAGTTCATGATGTTCTTAAGGCTGGCGGCGTTTTATATGTGGGTCAGCCCAATATGCGCGCCGATGGCGTGCATCATGTGAGACGTTATCGTCTGAATGAACTCATTGATGATCTTAAGAAAGCCGGCTTTGCGATTGAATGGACCGATTATGTCCCGGCTTATTCGATGCGGGACTCGATTGTGAGTGATATCCGCCGCAACCCTTCTTATTGGCGCAAAGCCATTCAATGCGTCAACCTGACGTTGAGTCTCTTGCCGTTTGGCATCCGTTATCGCATGGCGCGTATTTGGCCGGACCGTTTCGCGCTGCTTTTTATCGTAAAGGCCGTGGCCCGGTGAAGGGAAAAGCGATTGGGCTCGTTTTTTTGGGGGCGCTGGCGATACGCTGTATCGGTATTGATTTTGGATTGCCGCATCTTTTCCATCAGGATGAGCCTATCATCGTCAATCATGCGTTGGCTTTTGCTTCAGGGAACCTGAATCCCCATTTTTTTAAAATCCCGCCGCTCTTGTCTTATCTTTTGGCCGGCGTTTACGGCATCCTCTATCTGGCCGCGGCGCTGATTTACCGCTGGAGTGTCCAGGATTTCGCGATTTTATTTTTTAAGGACCCAACCGTTTTTTATCTGGCTGGCCGCTTGATTTTTGGAGCTTTGGCGGGCGCGGCTTCGGTTATCATTCTTTACCGTTTGGCGCGGAAACTGTGGGATGAAAAAACGGCAGTAGCGGCGGCTTTTTTCATGGCGCTGGCTTATATGCCCGTTCGGGACTCGCATTATCTGTATGCGGACATCCCCATGATTCTGGCGATGCTGGTGACTTTTGATTTATTGGCGGAATATCAAAAAAGCGGAAAGGTGTTTTATTGGAATATGGCGGCCGTAGCGGCGGGAATCGCCGTCGCGCTCAAATACATCGCCGCTCCCGTGGCCCTGCCTTTTTTATTTTTTAGAAAACGGCTTTTGAGCGCCGCAGTTTTGACGGGGGTTACTTACGCGACACTCAACCCTTTCAGCTTTTTGGACTTTCCTTTTTTCATCTCCGAGATACGGCAGCAGGCGGTGTCGGAGTCGGCCATGCCCTTTTTCCATCATCTGCGGTATTCTTTGGGTGGGGGAGTAGGCTGGCCGCTTTTGGCGGTGGGTGTGGCGGGGCTTGTGACCTTCTGGATTAAATTTCCAGAAAAACGATGGCTGACGGCCTTTCCTTTTGTTTATTACGTGATGATCGCTTTATTCAGCCAGCATTACGAGCGTTACGCGATGCCCATTATTCCATTTCTATGTTTGGGCGCGGCTTGGATGGTGTCCAGGGTCCGCGGCCCATTCTGGCTGGCCGTGGTATTGGCTATTTCACTTCCATCGCTGGTCAAAGATGTGCAGTTGTCGCGTCTTCTGCCGGTTTCGGATACACGGGTTTTAGTGAATGAATGGATTCAAAAAGAAGTGCCGGCGGGCGCCTCCATCGTAGTGGATCACCCTTTCTTTTCTCCGCCACTGGTTCAAGTGCCGGAAGAAATCTTAAAAAAATCAGGAAAAATCAACGCGGAAGACCCGCATGGACAGCTGAAGGCCAAAAAAATCCAATGGATGCTGGAAGCGCAGAAAGACAAAAAGACCCATCGTATTTTTTATTTGAACGCCGAAGGTTTGGAGGAAACCCCCTTTCTATTATGGCCGCCGCTGATTGGCGCGGACGTGAATGAGTTCAGAGAAAAGAACGTGGCTTATTTTGTCCGTTACCGTTATCCGGGAGAAACAGAGATTTTTGACCGCCAGTTAAAGCCGAGCATGCGGCTTCTCAAAGTATTTTCGCCCTACAAGGACAGCCGCAAGATCATGACTGAAGACCGGTGGGCCCATGTGGCGCTGCCTTTTGATGCCGGAGAGCTTTTTTCCCGGAACCGTCCCGGCCCCTATCTCGAGCTATACGCTTTCGATCCCGCATGAGCTTCGCTAAACGCCATTCCCATTTTATTTTTTATTATGGCCTGATTTTTCTGCTGTTTTTATGGCCGCTGGTATTTCTGAAGCAGACTTTCATCGGCGGAGATTATTGGGTGCAGTTTTATCCCTGGAGTTTTCATTACGCCTCTGCGTTGGAGGGGGGAAGCCTTCCTTATTGGACGAATCTAGTCGCTTTGGGTTTTCCGCTGGTGGCGGAGGGCCAAGTGGCCGCTTATTATTGGCTGCATCAATGGTTGTACCGGTTGCTGCCGTTTGAGGCGGCCTATACTTGGGGCATCGTGCTTCATGTGCTTGCCGGAGGGATAGGGGCCTATCTTTACGCCGGTAAAATCGGACAAAGCGGTAAAGCCGCGGTTTTCTCGGCCATTCTTTTTTCATTTTCCACCACGTACGGCGGTTGTTTTTATACGACGGGCACTTTACGCGTTTTGACATGGCTTCCCTGGTGTCTATGGATTTTAGAACATGTCCGTGAAAGAGAGGGATGGCTGGAAAAAAGTTTTTGGGGAGCGTGGCTTGCCTTTTTATTTTCACAAATGGAAACAGCCGGTTTTCCTCAGTTGGCTGTTTATGCGGTTGGGTATTTGGCTTTGGACATGGCGCTGGTCCGTGAAAAACGCCCGAATCTTTTTGCTTTTTTTGGAATTTGTTTCGCTTTTTCTGTTTTACTGGCTTTGCCGCAAATCGGAGCTACGGCAGAGCTGGCGTCGGCCTCCACCCGGCAGGGCCAAACGCCGGAGTTCGCTTTATGGGGATCGGTGATGCCTCCGGCCTTAGCCTCGATTATTTTTCCCAGTATCAGCCGTTTTTTAAGCGTCAGTTTTTATATTGGAATTTTTCCTCTTTTTTGTTTGGCGGCATCGCTGGTTTTACCAAAAACCGCGAAAGAAAAAAAACTTTTATGGCTGGCACTCATCTTCGCCTTGCTGGCTTTGGGAAAATATAATCCTTTGTATGCTTTTGTCGTCGAAAAGTTTTCGCTAACCGCTTTTCGCAATCCCTCCAAGTTTCTTTTTTTCTCGGCGATGGCGTTATCGTTCGCGGCCGGTTTTGGTTTTGATAAGATTTTTTTAAAAGAAACAGTTTGGAAAAAGGCGTTGCCGGCGCTGACCCTTATGGGAAGCCTGATCGCCTTGTTCCCTCTGGCCGCGTCCTTTCTTTTCAGGGCCTCGCAGGATTTTTGGCTTCAAAAAGGCCATGCCTTCGCTGAAAAAATAGCCCTCCAAAAAGGCGCTTTGGCCAAAGCGCCTGAATATTACCAGGATAAAATGCGCTTTTTATTCTCGGTTTTGCAGGAGCATTTGAACCCTTTGGCCATTCAGAATATTTTGACCGCTGTTTTCGCAAGCCTTTCCGTTTTTATTGTTTACGCGGCGCTTCGGGCAGATGCAACCCCGGCTAAAAGACGGCGTTTGGCGCATTGGGCTTTTGCGCTTTTGATCGTGGATTTGTATGGTTTTGGCGCCGCGGTGTGGGGCGGTCCGGCGGGCGTTGGGTTTATTGGGAATGCCGGAAAAATACCTTTCACAGAAACCGCGCTTATCCAGCGCGTGCAAGGCCTCCAAAAAGAGTGGGGCGGAGTGGTCGCCGAGTTATCCGATCATCCGGGCGGAGAGCCTCTGCAGGCTTCTTCCAATATGCTTTACGGCATACGGCATGCGGGTATTTATTCGCCGCTAACGATCAAAAGATATGAGGAGCTTTTTGGAGATTTAGGTTTTGTGGATAGCTCTACAGGCCGCCGGCCGACATCGGTTCACGTGTGGAGGAATCAAAAACCGCTTTTGGATATGCTGGGCGTTACGGTTGTCGTGGCGGACAAAGAATTGGTTTTGGAAGGCCTTGTATTTTTGGAACAATTGGGCCGGCATTGGATTTACCGGAACGCCGATGCGTTGCCCAGGATTTATGCCGTGGCCCAATGGAAATCCTTGGATGCCAAAGAGGAGAGGCTGGCCTATTTAAAAAGCCCCGCTTTTAATCCACGCCGCGAAGCTGTCTTGGAAGGAGAAGCCGATTCGTCCATCGGCTCCTCCGGCGCGGATATCCCTGTTGTTATTGAAAAAGATAGCCAGGATCATGCAAGAGCAGCGCTGGATATTGACCGGCCGACGGTTGTTGTTTTTTCAGGAGTGTTTTATCCCCGATGGAAGGCCGCGGTGGATGGAGTGGAGACCCGGCTGATGCCGGTGAATCACGCGTTGTGCGGAATACGGCTTGAAACGCCAGGCCGCCATCAAGTTGAGTTTTTTTATGACTACCGGTTTCATGATTTTCTTGAACTCATTTCGAACGCGGCCTGGGTCTTGTTGGGAAGCTTGTTTTTGTGGCTCTATTGGAAAAAACGGAAAGCTCCGCTGCTGATCGCGATTTGGATGGGAATTGTTTTCTCCCTTTATCTTTTATGGGTTATTGTTCCGAAAGCGTGGGGCGGATAATGTCTTTTGTGACGCAGGGAATAGGGCCCGCCCTTTGGGCCAGCTCACTTTTAGCCCTGCTGGTGTGGTCGGCTTATCGTGTGGGCGCCAGGATTTGGGGTTTATCCGGAGGCTCCGCCGCGGAGTTCTCCGTCCATGAAAAGCGCATCTTTTTTACGGCTATGGGAATGGCGCTTTTGGCGTTGGGTGTTTTAGCCATCGGCCTTTTGGGAATGCTGCGACGAGAAGTCGCCATTGGCTTGGCCGGTTTATTGTTTATTTTTTCACTGACCGGCCAAAAAGAAAAAGCGGAGGGCTGGCCCGAATTCTCCAAAACGACGTGGATGTGGATTGCATTAGCTCTTTTTCTCTCCTGGCTTCAGGCGCTGGCCCCTCCGACTGGGCATGACGCGCTGGTGTATCATCTGGCGCATCCTCGCGAGTTTATCGAAAGCGGCAAGATTTTTGCGATCCCAGATTCCCGTGAATCCTTGTGGCCGTATCAAATGGAAATGTTTTTTACGCTGGGGCTGCTGCTTCAGGGCACGATACTGGCCCATCTTTTTCATTGGGCATTTTATGTTTTAACCGCTTACGCCATTTACGCGTTTGTGCTGCGTTTTCAGGGCGGGAAAAAAGAAGCGGAATGGGCGATGCTCGTATTTTTATTCACGCCGCTGGCTTTTTTTCAGTCTTCAAAAGCTTATGTGGAGCTGGGCATCGTTTTTTTTACTTTCGCGGCGATTTACGCGTTTCTCGTCCCATTCTCTCATAAAAAAAATAACGCGGTTTTGTCCGGCCTGCTGTGCGGGGGTGCTTTAGGGACGAAGTATCTCGCCTTTGGGGCGCTGATACCGCTGGTTGTTTTATGGATTATCCAAAGCTGGAATTTAAAAAAGGCGTCACTTCTTTTTTATTTTATGGCGGCTTGCGCGTTGACCGGAGGGATTTGGTATGCGCGCAGTTGGATCCTGGCGGGGAATCCTATTTATCCTTTTTTATCAGGCCTATTCGGAGGGAATGGTTTTAAGGACTCCGTTGACCGGCTGACCGGCATGGGGCAGGATTTCCCGGCTTTTATTAAGCTGCCCTGGAATTTTACCTTGCATCCGGACGCGTTTCCTCTGGGAGAATTAATAGGCCCTCTTTATTTGATGCTGCTCCCGCTTATGGCGCTTAGTGTGCGCAATACAAAAACACAAAGAGCATTCCTTTTTTATACGTTTTCGATATATCTTCTTGTATTCACCCAGCAGGCCGCGCGTTTTCTTTTTATGCTGGCGCCTTACGCGGCTGTCGGAGCCGGCTTTGCTTTTGCGAAAGCTAGGAGTTATGGGGCGGCGCTATGGAAAACAACGCAGCTTCTTTTCTACAGCGCTTTAGTTCTTCATGGCGCGATATTTGTGTGTCAAACGTGGAATGCCTGGCCGGTAGCGCTGGGAGCGGAAAACGCCCGCGATTATCTTTTGAAAAATGAGCGCTCTTTTCGCGGGTTTGATTATCTGAACCGCCACGCCGATCCAAAAGAGAGTATTTTTCTTTCCGCCCAGCCCCGCCGGTTTTATCGCCAGCGGCCGGATAAAGCCGTATTTTATACGGCGGCTTTGAAAAATAGGCTGGAGAGACAGGGCATCGCTTGGGCAGAGTATCTGGATCGCGAACATTTTACGTTTATATGGGTGGAAGAAGGCTCTGATCCGGAAATACGGAAATATGTCCAGACGCATCCGTATGAAAAGGTTTTTGAGTATGCGCATAGTGAGGGTAAAGCAAAGTATGTGTACAGCATTTATCGCTATGCGATATAATGCAACATCAAGGAGACCAACGGGTTGAAGCTTTTTGACGACATCCGTGTCGATGACAGCCATGAAAGCGTTTACCGGATAACGGAAGACGTTTACCGTCAGTATGTCGAGTTTTTCAAAGATCAAAATCCTATCCATATCGATGATCAGTTTGCCCGGAAAGCCGGTTTTGAAGGCCGTGTCATGCATGGGGGTATCTTGAATGGCTTCATATCGCATTTTGTCGGCATGGTTTTTCCGGCAGGGCGTTCGTTGCTGCAATCCGTTCATATCGAGTTCAAAAACCCAAATTATCTTAACGATGAAATTATTCTCAAAGCCCGGGTGGCGCAAATAGTGCCGTCGGTGAAGGTGGTTGTGGTTAAAATGGATTTATTCAATAAAACGCGGTCGCATTTAAGCGCGTCAGCAAAAACGCAGATAGGGATGATGTCGTGAAAGTTCTCGTTGTCGGGGGCAGTCAGGGAATTGGCGCCAGCCTTGTGCGGCGTTTGAGAGCGGGCAACCATTCCGTCACATTCACTTATTGCCGTCATGAAAAAGAGGCGGGGCAGCTGGCCTCCTCGACAGGCGCTGAGCGCGTGCTTTATGATTTTCATTCGGCTGAATCCATACAGAAATTGGCGAGGGTGGCCGAAGACGGTGGTTTTGATGGTTTTGTGTATTGCGCCGCGCAGCTTTATGCCCGTGAAGCGCTGCTCAAAATGGAAACAGCCGTTTTCATGGAATATGTCACAACGGGGATCCGTGGCGTTTTTGAGGTCTCCCGCGCGTTCGCTTCCGGCATTCAAAAAAGAAAAGCCCGTGGCTCCATCGTCCATCTTTTGTCTTCTGTGGTATTGGCCGCGGCGCCGGAAAAGCAGGGCGCTTATGTGGCTTTAAAATATTTGCATTGGGGTTTGGCCCGGTCTCAGGCCGCGGAGTTTTCCAAATATGGTATTCGCGTGAACGCCGTGTCACCCGGGATGACGCGGACGGATTTTAACGCGGACCTGCCGGCCCGATTCATTGAAACTGTGGAATATGGTTTACCGATGGGCCGCATCGCCGAGCCGGATGAGGTCGCCGCCGCCATTCAATTTCTGCTGTCACCGGAATCCTCCTACATGAACGATGTCAATTTGCCCGTTACGGGCGGCTAATCCATGCAGAACGGTCATTCCGCGGAATTAGACTATTTTGATTTGATGAAAAAAAGCCGCAAGCTTTCTTCTTCGGAAGGCTTTCCTGTTGTGCGCGCGGCGATTCTCGCCGATTTTGCCACGCAGCAGCTGGCGATTTTGCTGAAAACCCTATTTCACTCTAAAGGAGTGAATCTCGAGCTTTACGAAGCCGAGTATGACTCCATTACGCATGAGGTTTTGGATGCGCAGTCCGGCCTTTACGCCTTCAAGCCGGAACAAGTCATTATCATGCATTCGGTGATGAAGCTGCGGCAGGAGTTCCACGAACAGGAAGATCCCACGGACTCCTTCGCTTCAATCACCTCCGAAAAAATATTTCATGTCTGGGACTTGGTCACAAAAAATTTGCCGGATGCCATTATTATCCAGGGAAATTATTCGCTGCCCCATGAAAGACTTTACGGAAATTTCGACCAGAAAGTGAAAGCCACGTTTTACCGCTCCGTTTTGACCATCAATCATTTGATCATGGAAAAAGCCCTGGCTCATAAAAATGTTTTCATCCATGACGTCCAGTATTTGGCCTCCTATGCGGGCCTCAAGGAGTGGCATGATGAAAAGCTTTGGCTTTTGTCCAAGTCCTTATGCGCGCTGGAGCATTTGCCGCGGGTCGCTCAAAACCTGGTAGATATCTCGCTGTCTTTTCGAGGCCGTTGCATCAAATGCGTGGTGCTGGACCTGGACAATACGCTGTGGGGTGGTGTTATCGGCGAAGATGGCCTGGAAGGGATTAAGATTGGCGACTTGGATGAAGGGGAGATTTACACGAAAATCCAGCAGTACTTCCGGGCGCTTAAGCGGCGGGGGATTGTGCTGGCCGCTTGCAGCAAAAATGACGCGCACAACGCGCTTTTGCCTTTTCAAAAACATCCGGACATGGTTTTGAATGAAAAAGACTTTGCGGTTTTTGTCGCCAATTGGAATAACAAAGTGGAAAATATCAAAACCATCCAACAAACGTTGAACATCGGTTTTGATTCGATGGTATTCATCGATGACGACCCTTTCGAGAGAAATCTTGTGAGGCAGCATTTGCCCGAGGTGGTCGTTCCGGAATTTCCCGCGGACCCGGTGAGCTTGTTGCGGCTCTTGTCCGAAATGAATCTTTTTGAATCCAATGCAGTCGCGAAGGAAGACGCCGGCCGGACGGAGTTTTATCAGGCGGAATCCCAGCGCCAGTCTTTGCGCGAACAGCATGCCAGCATCGACGATTATTTGAAGTCGCTGGACATGACGATGAAGATAGCCCGCTTTGACTCGTTTTACCTGCCGCGGATCGCCCAGCTTATCCAAAGAAGCAACCAGTTCAATCTCATGACGCGGCGTTTTTCCGAAGCCCAATGCGAACAGATGGCCAGTGATCACGCCTATTTGCCGTTGTATGCCACCTTGAAGGACAAGTTCAGTGACAGCGGCCTGATATCGGTTGTTGTGATGCGCTGGGAAGGCCGGGTGGCTTTTGTTGAAGAATGGATTATGAGCTGCCGAGTGTTGTATCGCGGCGTCGAGGATCAGATGATGAATGCGGTATTCCGGTATGCGAGTGAGCATGGCTGCACGAAAGTTGTCGGACAGTATCACCCAACCGCCAAAAATAGAATGGTTGAGCATTTTTATGGCCGATACGCGTTTACGCCCAGCGCTCCGGCGCCAGACGGCGCTGTGGTTTGGGAAAAAGAAGTCACTTCCTATGTTTCTAAAGCGACGTATATGAAAAATGAACGCTGACCAGATCCGAACCCAACTCAACTTGATTTTTAGGGATGTGTTTGATGATGACTCGATACAGGTGCATGATCAGATGACAGCCAGAGATGTCGATAACTGGGATTCGTTGACTCATATCAATCTGATTGTCGCCTCGGAAAAGAAGTTCGGCGTATCTTTTTCCACAAAAGACATTGTCCGGCTGAAAAATGTCGGCGATTTTATTCAGCTTATCCAAAAGAGCCTGCCTTAAGTGCTTTTCAATTCGATTGAATTCCTGCTTTTTTTTCTCGCGGCCGCCCTGACTTATTTTGTAATACCTGGGGCCGCCAGAGGGCGCTGGCTTTTATTCTTATCCTGTCTTTTCTACGCGTTTTGGAGTGTTTGGTTTTTAATTTGGCTCGTGGTTTTGACGGGTTTGGTCTATGCCGCCGCCGGTAAAGGCGGAAAAAAAGCGTTGATGTTCATCCTATCGGTTATTCTGCTGAATCTTATTTTTTTCAAGTACGCGCCGCATGGGGAAGGTTTATGGTCGCGCGTTCTCATGCCGCTAGGCATTTCTTATTACACGTTCAAAATGATCAGTTATGTTTTGGATGTTTACTGGGAGAAGATGAAGGCCCAGAGGGATTTTTGGAAGTTGGCGCTGTATTTTTCTTTTTTTCCGCAAATCCTTTGCGGGCCCATTCAGCGTTCGGACGATTTCTTTGCGGAAATCCAGAAAGTCGAAAGCCAGCCGTCTCTTCCGGAGGAGACGGTTACCAGCGGATTAAAGCTGATGCTCTTTGGTTTTTTCAAAAAGCTTGTGATCGCGGATACCTTGGCGATTCCCGTCAATCAGGTTTTTGGGCACCCAGCTGATTTTAACGCGGCGGCGGTCTGGATAGCGGTTTATTGTTTCACGCTTCAGCTTTTCGCTGATTTTTCTGGCTTAACAGATATCGCCATCGGTGTCGCGCGTGTATTCGGCATCCAGTCGCCCCCCAATTTTAACCGGCCTTTTTACGCGCCCAATATCCAGGAGTTCTGGCGCCGCTGGCATATGACGCTCACCTCCTGGATCTTGGATTATGTTTTTAAGCCTTTGCAAATGGCCACCCGTTATTGGGGGCGGATGGGGCTGGTAGTGTCCTTATGCGCCAGCATGATGGCCATCGGGATTTGGCATGGCGCGACGACTAACTTTATCGTTTTTGGCGTGATTCAAAGTATTTATATGAGCGTTTCAGCGATCACGCTGCCATGGAGAAATAAAATCGCAAAAAAATCCGTCCGGCTGGGACGCGTGAGAAGCTTTGTCACGCCCATGATCACTTTTCATCTGGTTGTCTTCTCTTTTGTTTTTATCCGGGCCCGTTCCGCGGAACAGGCCGCGGAAATATTCCGCCGCATGTTTCAGGGGGATTGGTCGTTTTGGCAATTGGGTTTGGGCATCAGCCAGGCCCATTTGATGATGGTCATTTTATTCATCGTCTTGATGGAGCTAGTTCATTGGACCCAAGCCTCACCGGCCTGGCGGGGATTATGGAGGCCCAGAGTGGTGCGGTATAGCGTGTATTACGCGGCGCTGCTTTCTATTGTCTGCTTTGGACAATTGTTGCCCAAAGATTTTATTTATTTCAAGTTCTAGGAGCCTATGAACCGGCATCTTCTGTCTTTATTTTTGGTCCGCTTGCCTTTGTTTTTGCTGCCACTGGCGGTTTTATTTTTATTCCCGGCAGTGGTTCTATACCGGACCCATGAAATCCGGCCGATGGAACGGATTGTATCGGAATACCAATCTTCCTCAGAAGATGTCTTGGTGGGATTGGCTTACCGGAACACCGGCGGGCATTTTAAACAGCTCGCGGCTTTACAGGTCCGGCCCAAGATCTTGGTTTTGGGGAATTCGCACACGATGCCGATTCGGAAGGAATTTTTCACTGAGCCTCAGTTTTTTAATGCCAGCGCCGGCAATTTCAGGCTGCCGGATGCCGGAGATTTTTTGAGACGCATCCCGCAAGGCCAGGAGCCGGAGATGGTGCTTCTGGGGTTGGACGCTTATTTTTATATGCCACGCTGGCCCTGGGAAAATCCTCTTGCTCGTGATCTGGCGGGGGATGGGACATCATCGCGTTTTGAACCAGTGACCACGCTTTTTGGAAATTGGACCAAGGTTTATGCCGACTATTTTTCTGGAAAGTATACCTTGAAAACTCTTTTTGAGAACGGCGCCGAAAAGATTGGCTTGAAAGCTGTTATTGAGAATAGCGGATTTCGGAAGGATGGCAGTTACGATTATGGCCAAGGAGTAAATCGGATCACGGCCGAGCATTTAAAAGACTTTGAATCGGGAAAGCCTTATGAAGATAAGGAAAAAATTGATTATGCTTATGTGGTGGAGGCTGAAACTTTTAAACAGGATGGGTTGATGGAGTTAGAAGCTTTTTTGAAACTTTGCCGGGAAAAGAATATTCACGTCATCGGTTTTACAACACCCATGAGACATGTGGTGATGGAAAAGCTTGATGCGATTTCTCGATCTCGGGATTATCTGCATGGTCTGCCCATCGCGCTTTCGGCCGCGTTCCAAGCGCAAGGTTACGAGTTTTATGATTTTTCGGATCTTCAGTCGACCGGTGCCACGGACTACGAGGCGTTTAATGATTTTCATGCTTCCGAAAAGGCTTATGCACGTCTTTTAGCGCGAATCGCCCAGGAAAGTCCGGTTTTGGAAAGGGTTATGGATGCTGACGCCATGGGAATCCGGCTTCAGCAATCAAAAGGACCTTTGTATGCTGTATAGGATGCTGATTCCGGTTTTGTTGGGGATAAACGCGTGTTTTGGCGCGCTTTTTTTTACGCTCCGGTGGATAGCTTTACGGGGAAATATTGAACTATTGGATTTTGAAACGGTTGGGGTAGCCGCTTATTTTACGGCGCTAGTTATCGGCAGCCTGTGGAGCTTGAAAAAATCGGAGCGATTCCAATCCGCCATGCTTTTATGGAATACATCCCACTTTTTTATGGTTGGGATTCTGCTTCTTCTGGAAGTTTTTTTCTCGACGTTTCCTCAGACGCTGCCACAGGCCATTATTAATACCAACCCCTCACTTTTATATTCCCATCATAAGAAAGCTCAGATGATTGAATATTTAGAAGACAGTCCTTGGGTAAAGTTCCGGCCCAATACGACGATACGAAGCCATGGCGCCAGGGGAGAGGACTTTGTCAACTTGTGGCAGACGGATGAGCTGGGTTTCAAGAATATTCCTGATTTGGCTAGGCAAGAGAGGGTGGTCGCTATTGCCGCCGGCGATTCTTTTGTTGAGGCAATGGGGCTTCCCGTTGAATTGATGTGGACAACGCTTTTAACGCGGAGGGGTTTTCCGGTTTACAATTTGGGGGTGCAGGGATACGCGCCTATTCAGATCAAGGGAAGTTTGGAGCGGTTTGGAGGGCGATTCAAAACGGATATTGTTTTTTTTGGGTATACGCCTGGATTTGAAACGCGCGAGCTCAACTATGTGAATAAAACCAAGGCACTTGAAGGAAAAGTATTTACGGGTGGCATTGGTATCATTAATGACTACATGCATGAGGAAAGAGCCCGCTATAAATTCTTTAAAGTCATCAACTCAACCATTCATTTTTCCAAGCAGGCTCTGAAAGAGCAGGTTTCGGATTTATTTGACCGTTTGATCAAACGCCGCCAGCAGGCCCAGTCCCGTTTTCTTCCTTATCGCGGAGTTGTTTTAACGGGCGCCAAAATTCCCTTTGATGCCGAAGCATTGCAATTTCGCCTCACCCAGGAAGCCATTCTCAGAGCCAAACAAACCGCTTCCGAACGGGGCAGGGCCATGGCCATCATTTTCTTTCCATCTAAAGCGTTCGTCTATCACCAAAAAGTGCTGGGCCAACCCGCTCCACCCAGCCATTACGAGAACCAGGTTGCCGAAGCCATCAAGAGCCTGTGTCAGCAAAACGACATCGACTTCCTGGACCTAAGATCCACATTCCTAAACTATGTGAATGGACTGCCGGATCAGGGAAAAGACCTCTCGGACCTCCCATACTTCGAAGTAGACGGCCACATGAACACTCTCGGCAACAAACTAGTAGCCCAAGAAATTCTCCCATACCTAAAAAAGTCAGCGAGCTCTACTAACTAAGTCTAGGCTTACCCCAGGGGCAAAGCCTGGCACTTTTAGTCCAAAAAGCCGTCCCCAGGGGATAAACGTTACTGTTGACTACTGGTGACTGCTATTGATATGATTTGACCTTACGGGGGACCTATGGAAATTAAGGAAAATGAGGTTTATACGCATGAAGAGACCCAGGTGCTGCTGAAGGTTAGCGCCAGTACCGTTACGCGCATGATTAAGAAGGGGTTGATTCGTACGGCGAAGGTGGGGAAGCAATACCGCATCATGGGTAAGGAGCTTTTGCGGGTGTTGTCGCCCCAGCTCGAAGACCAGGTCGGGAAAGCCTACAATAAAGCCAGAAATTGGGCGCATGAAGAAGACTGATCCTGTTTTGATTATCGCCGAGGCCGGCGTCAATCATAATGGTGATCCGGAGCTGGCCAAGCGCTTGGTGATTGAAGCCAAGAGGGCGGGGGCTGACTGTGTTAAATTCCAGACTTTTTCAGCCCAAAGAGTCGCTTTGGCCAATGCGCCTAAAGCCGAGTATCAGCTCAAAACCACGCCGCGGGCCGAATCTCAACTGGACATGCTCAAGAAGCTCGAGCTTTCGCGCGACAGCTATCCCGCGCTGATCAATTTATGCCGGAAAGAAAGCATCCAATTCCTTTCCACGCCTTACGACGCGCTGGACGCCGATTTTCTGGAGAGTCTGGGTGCCGGGGCTTTTAAACTGGCCTCAATCCATGTGGTGGAGCATCCCTTTCTTCGTCATGTTGCCCGTAAAGGCAAAACGATTTATCTTTCAACCGGAATGGCGACTTTGGAAGAGGTGGGTCAGGCGGTGCAAGTGATCCGCGCCGAAAGTAAGGCGCCCCTCATTCTTTTGCAATGCACCACCAATTACCCGTCCTCACTGGAAGACACTCACCTGCGCGCTTTAAAAACCCTGTCGGAAACATTTCAAATTCCTGTCGGTTATTCGGATCACACTCCGGGCAACACCGCGGTGATTGCCGCTGTGGCTCTCGGCGCTTGTGTGGTCGAAAAACATTTTACTTTGGACAAAAATATGCCCGGCCCCGACCAATCGACTTCTTTAAATCCGGATGATTTTTCAAAATGGGCGCGCTTAGTCCGTGACGCGGAAAAGTGTCTAGGCTCCGCCGAAAAAACACCGACCGTCGCTGAGCGCGCGAATATGACGGGAATGCGGCGAAGCGCTGTCGCGGCCCAGGACATTTCAGCCGGAACGGTATTGACCGCCGAACACATTCTTTTTAAGAGACCGGCTAAAGGACTCTTGGGGAATCAGCTGCATCTGGTGCTTGGCCGTAAGACCCGTAAAAATATTCAGGCGGATGAGCTCATCACGCCGGATGTGGTCCAATGAAAAAAGCCGTGGTGTTTGGGGCCGGAGGGCATGCGCGCGTTCTCGCCTCGATTTTGAAGGCTCAAAAAATTACGGTATTAGGGTTCTTTGACGATTCTTACGATCCGCATAAAGCGGAGAAAATCGCCGGATCGCCCGTGCTTGGCCGGTTTGAATCTATTCTGAAATTTAAAAATAAAGCGGGAAACGTTTACCTGGCCCTGGGAGATAATGCCAAGCGTCAAAAAGCGTTTGAGTTTTTGAAGCGGCATGGTTTTAGGACGCCCAGCCTTGTGCATCCCAGCGCGCTGGTTGAAAAAAGCGCCGAAATAGGGGAGGGTAGTGTCGTTTGTTTGGGAGCTACCCTTGGCGCGGAAGCCATCGTGGGAAAAGGCTGTATCGTCAATACCGGCGCTTCGCTGGACCATGAGTCGAGCCTTGGGGATTTTTCGCATTTGGCGCCCCAGGCGGTTGTTGCCGGGCGCACGTCTATTGGCGCGCTTTCTTTTATCGGCGTGAATGCTTCGATCGCGGACCGGCTGACTATCGGCCCAGAAGTGACGGTGGGCGCGGGGTCGGTGGTTTTGCGGGACGTTCCGGCCAAGAAAAAAATCCTCGGAGTTTACCATTGATTTATCTTTCTACAGGCGCTTTCGGAAAAAAATCGGTTCTTGAGATCATCGCGCTTTGCCAAAGCCGCGGATGGAAGCGCGTTGAGCTCAGCTCCGCCGCGCTTTATGACGAGAGCATGCTGCCGGTGGTTTTAAAAGCCAAGTCCCATCTTCAGTTTTTGGTCCATAATTATTTTCCAACGCCCGCCAAACCTTTTGTTTTAAATCTTGCTTCTGATGATGCAGACACACTTGAAAAAAGCCGTCAGCATTGCAAAGCTGCCATTGATTTATGCGTGCTTTTGGAGTCACCGTTTTATAGCGTGCATTCGGGATTTTGTTTTCATGCGGCTCCCGAGCATTTGGGCCGGAAACAAACGGGATTGGGACGTATCTCTAAGGACACCGCCCTTGCGATTTTTCACGAAAGTTTAGGAATGTTGGCCGATTATGCGGCCAATCGTGGCACGGGGTTCCTTTTTGAGAATAATGTGTTCGCGCCGTTTAACCGAATCGATGGAAAGAACGAATTGTTGCTGGCGGTTACCGCCGACGAAGTTTTGGCTGTCTTGAAAGCGGTGGGAAGAAAAAACCTGGGACTTCTTTTGGATGTCGCGCATTTGAAAGTATCGGCCATCGCGCTAGGATTTAATGCCGTACGGGCGGTACACGAGCTTTCCGAGGCGATTCGCGCGGTTCATTTGAGTGACAATGACGGTTCCGCCGACACCAATGAACCGTTGAGTGAGGACTCCTGGTTTTGGAAACCGTTGGCCAATCACATTCCACCGCGGGTTCCTTGGGTGCTAGAGTCCTACCGTCTTTCGCCGGAAACCATTGCCGCTCAAATCAAACTCATTAACTCCCGACTCAAGGAGCCTTTGAATGCCTAAAGATTTCCTCAATAACGTTGTTTCTGAAAAGGCGACCTTAAAGGATGTTTTGGATAGGCTCAATCAGGGAGCGTTGGGAGCTGTTTTTTTTGTAGGGACTGATAAGCGCATGGTTGGCGTGATGACGGATGGGGACGTGCGCCGCGCCTTTTTGAAAGACGCTACGCTGGATATGCCGGCTACCCGTTTTTTGAGACAGAAATTCACCAGCGGCCGCGCGAATGCTTCCCATGAAGAAAATGTGCGGTTGTTGACCGATGAAATTCGCCATTTGCCTATTTTGGACGCGAAAGGGCGCCTGGTTGACGTGCTTTCATGGGCTGAAATGTGGCGCATGCCCATTATGGAGCCGGTGTTGGCGGGCAATGAAATGAAATACGTGATGGATTGCATCGCGACCAATTGGATTTCATCCCAAGGGCCTTATGTGAAGTCTTTTGAAGTCGCTTTTGCCAAATACCATGACATGTCTTACGCGACGGCCACCTGCAATGGCACGGCCGCGCTTCACCTGGCATTAACCGCGCTGGGTGTGGGGCCGGGCGATGAAGTGATTGTTCCCAATCTAACGTTCGCGGCCAGCGCCAATGCGGTGATTCATAGCGGCGCCAAACCCATTCTCGTGGATGTGACTAAAAATTATTGGAATATGGATCCGGCTAAGCTTGAATCGGTTCTGACCCCACGGACAAAAGTCATTATGCCGGTTCATTTGTATGGACATCCTTGCGATATGGACCCAATCATGGCCTTGGCCGAGAAAAGAAAACTTTTTGTTGTTGAAGATTGCGCTGAGGCGCTGGGCGCTGAATACAAAGGCAAGAAGGTTGGGACATTTGGGGACGCCGCCTGTTTTAGTTTTTTTTCAAACAAAGTGATTACGACAGGAGAAGGCGGGATGGTGACCTGCGCGGACGCTTCGTTATACGACAAGATGATGGTTTTGCGCGATCATGGCATGCGGCGTGGCCGGCGTTATTGGCATGAGGTGGCCGGATTCAATTACCGCATGACCAATCTCCAGGCCGCGATTGGTCTGGCGCAGCTAGAGCAGATCGACCGTTTCCTGGCCAGCCGCCGGAAAATTGCTCAGCATTACACGGCTGGTTTCAAAGGCCTGCCTGGGATTACATTGCCGCCCGAGATGCCCTGGGCCAAAAACATTTACTGGTTGTATTCGATTCTCATTGATGAAAAAAAGACGGGCATCACGCGTGATGAGCTGGTTCGCGGGCTGGAAAGGGAAGGGATTGAGACGCGTACCTTCTTTTATCCGCTGCATCACCAGCCGCCCTATCGTTCCTCAGACCCATTTCCAGTGACCGAAGCGCTTTCCGCGCGCGGAATCAGTTTGCCATCTTCCAATGGCATTAAGCCGGGGGCTATTGAGCGGGTTTGCAAGGATATCCATGAAAAAATCGAACACCATCGCGTGATGAATCGCGCGTTAAAGGCCACGGTCAAATGAAGACCCTTGTCATCGGTTATGGTTCCATTGGTTCGCGGCACGCGAGGATTTTAAAGGCATTGGGATGTCCGATAGCGGTGGTGTCCAAGCGGAATATTGATTTTAAACCCAGCTACAAAACGCTGGCGGCGGCACTTTCAAAAGAAAAACCGGATTATGTGGTGATTGCCAATAAGACAAGTGACCATCGAAAGACGGTGCTGGAATTAAAACAGAGCGGTTTTAAAGGCGCGCTTTTGATTGAGAAGCCGGTTTTCGCGCAGGCAGCCTCATTCCCCGTGAATCATTTTAAATATATCGGCGTGGCTTATAATTTGCGTTTTCATCCGGCGCTGCAGAAACTGAGCGTCTTACTGAAGAAGGAAACTATTATTTCCACGCAGGTATATGCCGGCAGTTTCCTGCCGTCCTGGCGGCAAGCGGATTATCGCCGCGGTTATTCGGCGGATAAAAAAGCCGGCGGCGGGGTATTGAGGGATTTGAGTCATGAGCTGGATTATCTGAACTGGTTATTGGGTGGCTGGACTTCGGTGGCGGCTATTGGCGGACATTTCAGCAAGCTCAAAATCACTAGCGACGATGTGTTTTGTCTTTTGATGACCACGCGCCGCTGCCGGGCAGTTTCACTTCAGATCAATTATATCGATAGAAATCCGCGCCGTGAAGTTTTTATCAACACGGACCGGCACAGTTATAAGGTGGATTTGATCGGCGGAACGCTTCGGGTGGATGGAGAGATTGAAAGTTTTGAAATCGATCGCGACGCCACTTACCGGTGGCAGCATGAATCGGCGCTCAAAGGAAAATTCCACGATGTGGCCAGGCTCAGTGAGGGGATGGAAGTCATGAGCCTCATTGCTGCCGCGGAAAAAGCGGCTAAAAAGAAAAGCTGGGTGAAGCGATGAAAAGGCTTTGCGTGATTTGCGCGCGCGGCGGATCCAAAGGCGTAAAAAATAAAAATATCCGTCCACTGGCCGGTAAACCCCTGATCGCCCATACGATTTCCCAGGCAAAAGCCTCGGGACTTTTTACCGCTATCGCGGTCACCAGTGACTCGGCTGCCATCCTCGAAGCCGGCAGGAAATGGGGGGCTGATTTTCTGATCCGGCGGCCGGCCAAACTTGCCACGGACCACGCTCCCAAGCTGCCGGCCATCCGTCATTGCGTGTCAGCGGTCGAGAAAAGTACGGGTTTTATTTTTGAAACAGTATGCGACCTGGACCCCACCTCTCCTTTGCGGCATGTCGACGATATCTTGAAAGCTGTAAGCCTTCTCGAAAAAAGCGACGCGGCCAACGTGATCACTGGCGCCGCGTCGCGGCGTTCCCCTTATTTTAACCTTGTCGAGCTGGGCAAGAATGGCGCGCCGAAACTTTCAAAACCGCCGGCGGCGCCGGTTTTGCGAAGGCAGGATTCCCCCCGGTGTTATGACATGAACGCCTCGATTTACGTGTGGAACCGGAAAAATCTTTTCCGCGAAGACCCGCTTTTCAACAAGGCCACCCGGTTTTATGAAATGCCGCCCGAGCGGTCTTTGGACATCGATAGTGAGCTGGATTTTGAAATCGTTGGCTTTTTGATGACGAGAAAAGGAGAAAAAAAATCATGACCCTCGCCGACATTTTGGGTTGGACGGCCACCGTTCTTTTCACCGCCTGCTACTGGCCTCAAATCATGAAAACGATTAAGACAAAAACGGTGGCCGGGCTGAGTTTCCGGCTGCTCCTGATTTCTTTTATCGGAAACATTATTGCGCTCTGGTATGCTCTTTTGATCGACCAGCGGCCGCTCCAGGTAAAGTACGTCCTTGCTCTCATTTTCCTGGCGGCGTGTATCGCCATGTACTTGCGCGTTTATTTTAAGGTGGATAAACATGAAACCCAGTCTGTTTGACCTTTCAAAAAAGAACGCCGTGGTGACCGGCGGCTCGGGGTTTTTAGGGCGTTATTTTTGCCGGGCGTTGGCGGATTACGGGGCGAATGTGGCCATCGTGGACGTTGATGAGGCTGTTTGTAAAAAATTCGCGCTGGAAATTGCCGGAAAATACGAGGTAAAAGCCGTCGGCATCGGTTGTGACGTTTCCGATCCCCAAAGCGTCCGGCGAATGGTTTCCCTGGCGGAGAAGACGCTAGGGCCCATTTCTATTTTGCATAATAACGCCGCTACAAAACTTAAGCATTCTTCCGATTTTTACAAAAACGCGGCGGGCATGGATCTTTCGTCCTGGCGGGAAGTCATGGCTGTTAATTTGGACGGCATGTTTTTGGTCGCGCAAACCGTGGGCGGCCGGATGGCAAGGCATCAAGGCGGCAGCATCATCCAAACCGCTTCGATTTATGGTCTCATGGCGCCCGACCAGCGTATTTATCCTAAACCCCGGGAGTTAAGCGCGCCGGCGGTGTATACGGCGTCCAAAGCCGGTGTGATTGGCCTGACCAAGCATCTTGCCGCCGATTGGGCGTCCAAAAATATTCGTGTCAATGCCATTGTCCCGGGTGGCGTGGAAAACGGGCAGGATAAAACGTTTATTCAAAATTATTCGCGACGCGTGCCGATGGGGAGAATGGCTAAGCCCAATGAAATGACCGGCGCGCTTATTTTCTTGGCATCGGACGCTTCCAGTTACGTGACGGGCCAGTGCCTGGTGGTCGATGGGGGTTTGAGCGTATGGTAAGAATCATCCCGCGCCTGGACATTAAAGGGCCTAATGTCGTCAAAGGAATACAGTTTGACGGCAATCGTGTTTTGGGGACTCCGGACGCGCTGGCCGAGATTTATTACCGCGAAGGGGCGGACGAACTTATTTTTTATGATACGGTGGCCAGTCTTTACCGGCGCAATTCGCTTTTGGAATACATCCGTAAAACCGCCGCCAAGATTTTTATCCCGATGACAGTCGCCGGCGGCATCCGCAGTGTTGAAGATATCCGGGAAATCCTTCGCGCGGGCGCCGACAAAGTCGCGATCAATACCGCCGCCATCGAAAATCCCAATCTTTTAAAAGAAGCCGCTCAGATTTTTGGTTCGCAATGTATCGTTGCCAGCATTGAGTTTTATCAAACAACGCATGGCGGTTATGAAGTGTGGACCGACTATGGCCGTCAACCGACCGGTATTGATGCTTTTGACTGGGCGCGGCGCGCGGTAGACCTGGGCGCCGGAGAAATTCTTTTGACCTCTATCCGTCGCGATGGCATGGGCAATGGGTTTGATGTCGACTTTACGTCTAAAGTTGCGAAGGCGGTGCCGGTGCCGGTGATTGCCGGAGGCGGAGCCGGAAAGAAGGAAGATTTTCTTTCAGTCATTGCACAGGGCGCGGCTGACGCGGTCAGCGCGGCGTCGGTTTTTCATTATTATTATGCGACTGCACCTGGCGACAACCGGCGATGGATGTCTTTTGATGAGTCTCGGCTGCGGATGGGGGAAGATATCGACTCCGGCAATATTGATTTTTTGAAAGACGGTTACGGCGGTTACAAAAATATTATGGTGAATCACGTGGGTTTGCCTGAGCTTAAAAATTATCTGGATGAATGCGGCGTTCCGGTGCGGGGACTGGCTTATGCCAAACGCTAAAAGCCCGGACGCGGTGATCATCGATTACGGCGTGGGCAATCTTTTTAATGTCCAGCGGGCCCTTGATCTTTTAGGAGCGTCTTCGGTGATCTCCGGAAAACCGGAAGATATTTTATCCGCTAAAAAACTGATTCTGCCCGGCGTGGGTGCTTTTGAGGCGGGCATGCGGTATTTGAATGAGCGCGGCTTGGTGAGCGCGATCCGCAAGCGTGCGGCTGAGGGCTGTCCCGTTCTTGGGATTTGCCTGGGCATGCAGCTTTTGATGACGCATTCCGAAGAGGGCGGTTCTCACGATGGTTTAAATTTGATTGCCGGAAAAGTGCGTCGTTTCCAGGCGCCCAACAATGGGCAGTCTTATAAAATCCCGCAAATCGGCTGGAATCGGCTGACCCTCGCTTCCAAGGGCGGGAATTGGCGCGATACGCTTTTGAATGGGCTGGATGAAGCACCTTGCATGTATTTTGTTCACTCCTATTGCGTTTATCCGGAGAGCGCTCAGGCCTGGTTGGCTCAAACCGAATATGGGCAGGACCGTTTTTGCTCGGTGTTGTTACAAGATAATATTCAGGGTTGCCAATTTCATCCGGAACGCAGCGGGGAAATGGGTTTACGCATCCTTAAAAATTTTATTTCTAAAAAATGAACCCAGCGCAGAAACCCACACTCATCCTCGATAAGCAATTGGACTCGCTTCCCAAAGAGGTGCGTTTTTGCCGCAACTGTGTAGTTTCTAATCAGCGGCCGCGTACGCGCTTCACGGAAGACGGGATTTGCTCGGCCTGTTTATGGGCTTACGAAAAAGACCATGCGGTGAATTGGAAAAAACGGGAATCGGAGCTTGAGCAACTTCTGGAGAAACATCGTTCTAAAGACGGCAGTTTTGACTGCATCGTGCCGGGCTCCGGCGGCAAGGACAGCGTTTTTGTAGCGCATCAGCTCAAGGTCCGCTGGGGCATGCACCCTTTATGCGTGACATGGACGCCGTTTGAATACACCGACATCGGCTATAAAAATCTCCAGAACTTTATCAACTCAGGATTCAGCAATCTCTTGGGTCAGCCGGATGGCTCCATTCACCGCAAGCTGACCAAGCTGGCGTTTGAGCTCAAGGGTGACGCTTGGGAGCCATTCACTTACGGCCAAAAATCATGGGCTTATCACATGGCCCGGCGGTTTGGTTTGAGCCTCATTTTTTACGGTGAAAATGGGGAGTTGGAATACGGCGGACAGGAAAAATTTAAAAATCTGCCCAAACAGGGTCCGGAAGACTGGATTGTGGAGCAGTTTAAGGGCGCCACGGTGGATGATATCGCGGCCGTGGGATTGAAGAGGGGGATTCTCAAAGAAAGTGAAGTGGGCAAGGCACTCGAATGGTACAAAGCGCCTCCCGTCGAAGAAATCCGGAAGCTGGGAGTGGAAGGCCACTGGTATTCTTATTATCAAAAGTGGACGCCGCAGGAGAATTTTTATTACGCGGTCCAATATTGCGGGTTCGAGTGCAATGACGATGGCCGCTCGGAAGGCACTTACAATAAATATGTCAGCCTGGACGACAAGGCTGATGGTTTTCACTGGTATTTGAGTTATATGAAATTTGGCATGTGTCGCGCCTCACGCGACGCCCAGCAGGATATCCGCCGGCATCATCTGACGCGAGAAGAGGGTGTGCGTCTCACGCGCCGTTATGACGGCGAGTTCCCACAAAAATACTTTCAATGGTTTTTGGATTACATGGATATCGAAGAGCCTTTTTTCTGGGAAGTGATGGACCGTTACCGCGCGATCTCCAATGTTTGGGAGAAAACCGAAAACCAATGGGTACTGAAACATGTCGTCTCTTGAGATGATACGGCCCCAGCGGCTGGCCAAGAATATCGTCATCATCGATGGATTTTCCCGTTCCGGCAAAACGCTTCTGGCGCCGGTTCTTTCCTCGATGGAGCGGGCGGAGCTCTGGTGTCTGGATTATCTTTTTGAGTCGCTTTCAACGCTTCATCTGCTTGGAAAAATCGATAAAAAAGCCTGCGCGATGATGCTTCAGCTTTTTTCCGACATTGACCTTTATCATCAGTCGATCGGCCGCAACACCAATTTTAGAAAAGACGATGACAGTGGCGCAGCTAAAAACGGTTTAGAAGAAGTTTACAGGCTCAAAGCCGCTTCTCCGGCCGGAGATGCCACTGTCCGACAGATCCAAAAGAAAAAATCAATTCTATTTCTCATGACGCATTATATTTTTGGGGCTTCGGATATTTTGTTCGGGGCTTTTAAGGACCGTCTTAAGCTTTATATTCTCATGGAGCGCCATCCGTTGTGGCTTGTCGAAAGCTGGTATGAAGGTCAATGGGATAAACGCATTGGAAATGATCCGCGTGAATTTCAGCTATGCTGCCAGTCGGGCGGCAAGGTGGTGCCGTGGTTTGCGGCGGGTTGGGCTAAAGAATACGCGTCCTTGGGACGCATGGAACAGGCCATCCGCGTGATGGACCATTTTGACAAAAGTTTTCAGGCTCGTTACCGACGGCTTTCCAATGCCGATAAAAAGAAATTCCTACGGGTTCCGTTCGAGCGGTTTGCCCAAGGCCCGGCGCTATTTTTAAACCGTATCCAAAAACTCCTGAAAACCCTGCCAACGGCGCGCACCCGTCAAATCATGAGCGAAGCCAATGTGCCACGCGTTTTTCCCAGTACTTTTCTGGAAGAACAAGCCAAGCGTATGGAAGCTATTCTCAAAAAAGAAAAAGTCAGGCCTCAATACCGCAAAATGCTGGATAGACTTTGCGATCAATACGCCAAGGAGAGATTATGATACGCGTAGGACTCAATGGATTTGGCCGCATCGGCCGGGTCCTTTTCAGGATCAATCAAAAAGAAAAAAGTTTCCGCATCGTCGCGGTCAATGACCTGGACCCCAATGTGGAAAACCACGCCTATCTTTTAAAATACGACTCCATCCATGGCCGCTTTAAAGGAAAAGTAGCCGCGGCCAATGGCAATATGGCCATGACGGTGGATGGTCAAAAGGTTTCATTTCATTCTGAGCAGGATATCGCGAGAGTGCCTTGGAAAAAATATGGCGTCGATGTTGTTGTGGATGCCAGCGGCGTTTATCAAAATGTGCTTTCCGGCCGCAAACTTCTGAAAGACCAGGCGGCGCGTAAAGTGATCATCACGCATTCTCCAAAAAACGGCGTGGATTTTACGCTTATCTTTGGTGTGAACGAAAAACAGTATAACTCGGCCAAGCACCACGTGGTCAGCGCCAGCATTTGTGATGTGAATGCGGCGGCACCTGTCCTAAAAATCCTGGATGAGGCCTATGGCATTGACCACGGGTATATCACAACGCTTCATCCCTGGCTTTCTTATCAAAATCTGTTGGATGGCTCTGTTCGTTCTGTTTCGAGCCCAGGGCATTTTTGGCAAGACTTCGCGCTTGGACGGGCCAGCAGCTATAGCTTAATTCCCAAAGAGACCACCGTTGGACAGGCTTTGGGACGCGTGCTCCCCAATTTAAATGAGAAATTAAATGTCATTTCCTTCCGCGTGCCGACAGGCGCTGTTTCGGCTTCTGACCTGACGCTGACGCTGGCCAAGCCGGTCACCGCTAAACGCATCAACGAGCTTTTTAAGCGGCATGCGCGCACGAATCGTCGCATTATCGGTTACCAGGAAGAAAGTCTGGTTTCGGTGGATTTTCTGGGAATAGACCAATCGCTGGTGGTGGATGGGCGCTGGACCCGTGCCAATTCAAAAAATAATGTAAAGCTAGTTCTATGGTATGACAACGAATGGGGCTATAGCCGTCGCGTGGCGGATTTGATCGCATTCCTATGAAACGCTTAAAACTCCGTCAACCCAAGAACGTTATCGCGCTGGCCTATAATTACAAAGACCTGGTCGGTCCTAAAAAGAAATTTGATGAACCGCTTATTTTTTTCAAATCTCCGCGCGGAGTGATCCTGTCGGGTCAGCCGATTCGTATTCCGCAGGGCATCGACACCGTTTGGGTGGAGGTGGAGCTGGCATTCGTGATTAAAAAAAGAGCCCGACATGTGCCGGTTTCGCGCGCGCGGGATTATATTTTAGGCTACACGATTGCCAATGACGTGACAGCTGAAAATATTCATGGCCGCGACTGGCATTTGGCGCGCTCCAAAGGGCTTGAGACATTTTGCCCGGTCGGACCCTTTTTAGCGACGGATTTGGACACGCGAGACCTCGCGCTATCGACCCGCATCAATGAGCGCATCACTCAAAAAAGCACGACGGCCAACCGTATTCTCAATGATAGTCAGGCGTTGAGCCTGATCACTCGATTTTTTACGCTCGAACCGGGGGACTTGGTCCTTACCGGAACTCCGGCCGGCGCTCGTCAGTCGTTGGTGAAACCCGGAGATGAAGTCCGCATGACGATCGAAGGCCTTGGAGAGCTTTCCAGCTCCATTCAACGAGAAAGGATAAAAAAATGATAGCAGCGCTCACTATCGGAAGGGCCGGGAGCACCGGTTTCAAAAATAAAAACCTGACCAAAATCGTCGGCAGGCCGCTTTCGTCGTATTGCATCCAGGCCGCCAAACATTCAAAGCTCGTGGACAAAGTGTATGTATCGACGGATTCGCCTGAGATTGCGGCCATCGGCAAGGAATACGGCGCGGAGATCATCATGCGCGATCCGAATTTGGCCACCAACAAAGCGCTTTCTCAAGACGCGTTTAAGAACGGTTATGACATCATTATTGACCGCAACAAGCCTGAAAAAGTGGAGATGATGGTTCTTTTGTTTTGCAATGGCGCGACGGTGACGCCGGGGATTATCGATAAGGGAATAGAGGCGCTTCGCGCCAATCCGGATCTGGACTCGGCCGTGACCGTAAGCCGCTACAACATGTGGAGCCCGCTGCGTGCCCATCAAATCGTGAATGGAAGGCTCCAGCCTTTTATTTCCCATGAGTCCTTTAGCTCAGCAACCTGCGATCGCGATTCGCAGGGGGATACTTTTTTCCCGGACTGCTCCGCTTTCGTAGTGCGCCCGAAATGTTTTGATTTTGATTATGGTGTGCCGCCTTTTCCGTGGATTGGCCGCAAAGTGCATCCGCTGGAGCAATGGGGTGGTTTAGATGTGGATTATGAATGGCAGATGCCGCAAGTGGAGTTTTGGCTTAGAAAAAATGGTTTTACCGAAACACAGACGCCTTATGACAAAACACCCGTTCATTCTCATTCCTGATCTTTTAAAGGCGCCGGCCCGCCTCGAGCAGGGGATTTTTGGGAAAAAGGCCCGGATTATGACGCCCTGCGCGCATCGGCCAGAGGAAATTTCAGACAAGGTTTGGAAAAGCGCGGATGCGATCCTGGTGTGGCATTGGATGCCCATGAGGGCGGATGTTATTGAAAAGCTGGACCGTTGCCGCGTGATCGTCCGGATGGGTGTCGGTGTCGATAGTGTTGATCTGGCCGCCGCCGGCAAGCGCGGTATCCGGGTGTGCAATGTGCCGGATTATGGAACCGAAGACGTGGCCGATCACGCACTGGCGCTTTTTCTGACATTGGCGCGGGGGATTTACGCGTTCAGTGAAAATGTTCGCGCTTCCAATAGCCATTGGAATTGGCATTCGGCTGGCACATTGCACCGGATTACTGGTTCAGTACTGGGGATTATTGGTTTGGGGCCCATCGGGACGGCTGTGGCAATGAGGGCCAAGGCTTTTGGCATGCAGGTTCTTTTTTATGATCCTTATATCGGCCCCGGACAGGAAAAAGCGTTGGGGATCAAACGCTGCCGATCACTGGATGAGTTATTGTCTGCCGCGGATGCCGTGTCGATGCATGTGCCGCTGACTCCTGAAACCAAGGGGATGGCAGACGCTTCCTTTTTTTTTAAGATGAAAAAAGACGCTCTTTTTATCAATACTTCGCGCGGTGCGCTGATGGATTTGGATGCGCTGCATGCGGCACTCAAGTCCGGGTGTTTACGCGGTGCGGGACTGGACGTTCTGCCAATAGAACCAGCCGATAACAAACACCCGTTGATTAAAGCATGGCGCAAGCGTGAGGCGTGGATAGCGCATCGCTTGGTGATTACGCCGCACGCGGCATTTGTTTCTGTGGAAGCGGACGCCGAGCTGCGTTCCAAGGCGGCGCTGGAAGCCAAGCGTGTTTTGGAAGGCAAAAAACCTTTTCATTGTGTGAATGAAAAATGGCTCAAAACCGCATGACCGCTTTGAAGTATGACGCGCTGATTTTTGATTTTGACGGCGTATTAGTGGACTCCGAGGCTATCAAAGTGAAGGCTTTTGAAGAGCTTTACGCGCCTTATGGGCGGGACATCACCCAAAAAGCCGTTGAGTATCATTTGCAAAATTTTGGCGTATCACGTTTTTTGAAATTTCAGCACTGCCATAAAGTTTTTTTGAATAAAGAGCTAACGCCTTCGGAAGAGTCCGCGATGGGTAGCCGTTTTTCAAGGCTCGTCGAGGATGAGGTGGCTCGTGCGCCGTGGATGGCGGGCGCCGATGCTTTTTTAGCCGGCCATCACCAGCTTTTACCGCTTCATGTGGCTTCGGGCACGCCGGAAGGGGAGCTACGACGCATTATTTCCAAAAGAGGCATGGATAAATATTTTCATTCCGTTTATGGAGTGCCGGCGAAAAAACATGAAATCATCTCGCGTATTTTAAGGGAAAATGGTTATTCTGCCGGTCGTGTGCTGATGATTGGGGACTCCATGGCTGACTGGGAAGGTGCCCATCTAGCGGGAGTGGATTTTGTGGCCCTTTCTCCGGGAAAGGGTCTCTCGATTCCCCAGGCCAAGCTTCTGCCCGATTATGAAGCCCTCGCCCGTTACCTCGAGCTTTCATGAAAGCCGTTGTCTTATCCAACCAGTCCCAGTACCGAAAATTTGAGCAAGCCACCTTAGGCCGTTTAGATGCCTGGAAAATTTATTGCGACAATGAGCGGTTTTATGGTTTTTTTAAGGCCAAGGGCATTGCTTTTGAGGTTTTGGATGAATTTAGTTTGAAAGATCTTTGGGCCGACATCAACACTTGGGGATGTTTGGTTACAGGACGATGGGTACGTTTGTCCCAGGAAAGACGTATTTTCCCCGATGTGAATTTGATCTCCGTTATCCGGCTTTTTTTCTCTTACACACTCATCCCTGCTGTTAAAAATTATTATTATGCCCAAAGAATCGTGGAAAAGGAGCGGCCGGAGGAAGTTCTTATTTTTATTTCCAGCGCTAAAAGGGATTATCCTTTTTTCTCAGGGAACGCGCATTTGAACACTTTTCTTAAAGCGCGGTGTGTTTCTGCGGGTATCCCTTTTCAGGAGATTATCGCTGAAGAGGAGGGGGCAGGGGAGCATGTTATGCCTTTTCAGGACAAGTCATTCAAGTCCCGTATCGCCAAATGGGTCAAAAAAGCGATGGAAGTCTTTTGTAGGTTTTGCATGAAGCCAGGCAGACGTCCATTGGTTCTGGTGCATGGCTCGTTGAGGCATTTGGCTCCCGTATTGGAAGGACTCAAGTCCCGGAGGGTGCCCGCGGCGATTTATGATTTTGCATTTCACCGGGAACAGTTTTTATTCGCAGCGCGAAAAGGCATGCCTTATCTTTTGCCATCCTCAGGAAATTTTTCAAAGACAGTTGAAAATCAGCTGGCGGCCGCTTTTGAGGCGGCGCGCGCAGAAAGTCTTTTTGTGTATCAGGGGTATGATTTTTCAGATTTTGTGAGGGATGAAATCCTGCCAACAACAAGGACCTATTGGGGTCGTCTGGAAGGTGAGCAAATGTTCTATGAAAGGCTATTGAAGGATTTTTTCATAGGAGCGGTGGTGCTGGATGAGGATTACGCGCTTCGGGGGTCTTTTCTGGCAGCTTTCATGAGAAAAAAAGGCGTGCCTATTTTTTGTGTTTCCCACGCGAACCTGGCGGTGAGCTTTGCGGTTCCTGCGGAAGGTATGACGTTCAATCATTCCACGACACTAGTCCATTCGGATTTTGAAAAAGATATGTACGCCGCCAGAGGATGGAATCCCGAGGGCATCCAGGTTACGGGAACGCCCCGGTACGACCGTTTGATCCGGATGCTGGAAGAAAAAAGCGGCAACCCCCCTCCAAAAAATGAAAGACTTCAGCTTTTATTTTGCGCGACAGGATTATGGCTCCATTCGCCGGACCAGCAGGGTTATCTGGGAAACCACAACATCTGTTTTGGGGGAATACAAATCCCGGTGATTCGGGCGATTTTTCAAGCCATCGAGGGTTTACCGGTAGATTTAATCATCAAACCGCATAGCTATGAATCCATTCCGCTATGGAAAAGTTTTCTTGAAAAAGAATCTCCGGGAAAACATGTGACGCTAGCCAAGCACTCCGATGATTTTTTTAAAATCCTTTTGGAGTCGGACGCGATGCTGGTGGCTTACTGGTCTACCGCTATGATTGAATCGGCGATTGGCAAGGTGCCGACTTTTTTTGTCGCGCTGCCACCTTTTCAAAGCGATATTCTCAACCGTTATGCTCAGGATGGTTATTGTAAAGTTGTTTCCAGCGCCGAAAGCTTACGGTCAGAATTAACATGGCTCGCGCGTGAGGGTAGAGATCAGTATCAAAGCCGCTTTTCCCGCAGAAATCCCGGATATTATTTGGGCCTTAACGATGGAAAGGCCTCCGACCGCGCGGTGCGATTTGTTGAAAAAGCTTTCGAGGTCTCCGTATGAATGCCCGTCAGGTCGAAAGAGAAAAAGTTATTCTGGACGCCGGGCTATACTCAGCCGCTTCTATCATCACTCAGCTGGTTACGCTGGTTGCGGCAATTTTAAGCCGGCGTTTTTTGGGGCCAACCCAGATGGGTTTATGGTCGCTTCTGCAAATCATCCTGGTTTATTCGGCGTACACCACCTTTGGAGTGGCGGAGGCGATTTCCCGGGAAATTCCCTATTATCAGGGGAAGGGAGACGATGACAAAATCACGGAAACCGCGGATACGATTTTTAGTTTCTCAGCCCTGACGGCGGTTATTTCGGCGGCGGCTCTTCTGGTTTATGCTTTCTGGAGCCGCGCGCATTTATCGGAAGTCGTTTTCTATGGTTTGATTTTTATGTCGGCATTGGTCATCCTGCAGCGGTTGAATAATTTATATATTTCTTTTCTGAGGGGATACAAGCTTTTTGGTTTGGCGTCCCGGCAGATGATTTACTCCTCTATCATCAACGCGGTGTTGGTGGCAGTCTTGTCTTATCGTTTTCAAATTTATGGGTTTATGTGGGCCATGTGTTTCAGCTTTCTATTCAATATCGTCTATATTCTCGCGCATCACCGCTTTGTTTTTGCGTGGCGCTTGGAACGTGAAAAAATTATTTCACTCATCCGTTACGGTTCTCCGTTGCTGCTGGTAGGGTTGACGGGCGCTCTTTTTTTGACCATTGATAAACTCATGATCGCCAAAATGCTGGGTTTGGAGGCGCTGGGTATTTATAGCGTCGCCATTTTGACTTACACTTATCTGGGCACGGTTCCCAATTCAATCGGCGTTGTCTTGATCCCCAATTTTCATCAGCGCTTTGGTGAAACAGAAAATCTGCGGGATTTAAAAGGCTATCTATCCAAATCATCGGATGCTTTCAGCGCCATCATGCCGCTTTTGATCGCCGGGGGTTGGTTTTTGGTGCCTTATTTCGCGCGCATCGTGCTGCCGGATTACATGGGAAGCATTGAGCCGATGCGGTTTTTGATCGTTAGCGCCTATTTTCTGGCCTTGGCGCATCCGTATAGTTATTTCATCACGGTGATGCGCAAACAAATGATTTTGGTGCCCATCATGGCCGGAGTCTGCTTTCTGGCTTTTGTATCCAATTTTTTGGTTCTTCAGAATGGCTGGGGCCTGGTTGGAGTGGGCATGGCCACGACTTTTGTGGTTTTTGTCCGTTTCACGGCGACTTATTTCATCGCTTGCCGCGTGATCACTCCGTTGGGAGAATGTCTCCGGGATTACGGCATCAAGCTCGGAAAGTTTTTATTCATGACGGCTTGTCTCTTTATTGTTAAAGCGTTTTTTCCGGATGCGGAGCGGTCATTTGGGCAGTCGCTTTTGCAATGGCTGATTTTCGCGGCCATTTATGCTCCTTTTCTTTGGAGATTAAACCGGCAGACAGATTTTTTTGGAGCGGTGCGCAGACGTTTTTGGGGAGCACGAAAGGAAATCGTATGAATAAAGAAATTCTTTGCACGCTAGGCCCTTCTTCGATGGGTCCGGAGGTCATCCGGCGTTTGGATGAGTTGGGCGTCGGGCTCTTTCGCATCAATTTATCGCATACTAAAGCCGAGGATGTTGAAAAAGTGATCCGGCAGATCCGAAGCCATACCTCCAAGCCTATTTGTCTGGACACCGAAGGCGCCCAGATCCGTACTGGAAATTTTGCCGCGGCGGAAGTGGTATTAGAAAAAGACAGTCTCGTGACTATTCCCGAAGAACCGGTGCCGGGAGATGCCCGTCAGTTTAATTTTTATCCGGAGGGCATTGGCCCGCAGTTGAGAGCGGGAGACAGGATCAGCATTGATTTTAATGCCGTGCTGGTTCAGGTGGTGAGGCGCGAAGGCGGCAAGCTGATTTTAAAAGTGATCAACGGCGGCAAAATCGGGCGGAATAAAGCCGTGACGGTGGAGCGGCCGATTGACCTGCCGGTGATGACGCCGAAGGACCTTCAAGCGCTAGCGATCGGGCGGAAAATGGGCGTGCGTCATGTGGCGCTTTCTTTTGCCAATCACGCCTCCGATGTGGATGAAGTCCGAAAGCATTGCGATCCCGATACTTTTGTGATCGCCAAGATAGAATGCCGCAATGGATTGGTGCATTTGGATGACATCTCCGCCAAGGCCGACGCGCTTTTGATTGACCGTGGGGATTTGTCGCGCGAAGAGCCTATCGAGCGGATCCCTTGGCTTCAAAAATACATTATCCGCCAGGCCAAAAAAGCCCGGAAAAAAGTTTATGTGGCCACCAATCTCCTGGAATCCATGACGGTGTCTCCCGGCCCCACGCGGGCCGAGGTCAATGACGTCATCAATACTTTGATTGATGGCGCGGATGGACTGGTGCTGGCCGCGGAAACGGCCATCGGAAAAGATCCGGTCGGATGCGCGGAGATGATGGTGAGGCTGATCCGCGAGTTTGAAAAAGGTTTTGATTTTTCACGCATTTACCGGCACGCCCCTGTTTTTTGGTTTACCGGTCTTTCGGGTTCGGGTAAAACAACCGTGGCCGCCGGCATCCAGGCTCTGCTAGAGAAAAGCGGCCGTTCCGTGTTGGTGCTGGACGGAGATGAGATTAGAAAGTATTTTCATAAGGATCTGGGCTTTGCCCGGGAAGAAATTCTGGAAAACAATGAACGCATCGCTTCACTTTGCGCGTCCAGGCGCGCGGAGTTCGATGTTATTCTGGTCCCCATCATTTCGCCTTACCGGGTTTCGCGGCAAGCGGCCCGGGAGCTTTTACCGGGCTCGTTTTATGAGGTCTTTTTTGACGCCAATCTGGAATGCGTGATGGGCCGCGACGTGAAAGGATTGTATGCCAAGGCCAAGCGGAATGAATTGCCGGATCTTATCGGTTTTTCGCCGGCAAGCCCTTATGAGCCGCCACAGAAACCTGATTTTGTGATAAAAACCGGCAGCCAAACGGCCGGCGAATCTATCAAAGCGTTTTATCGTTTTGTTTGTTCAAAGATGAAGGAGAATGATTCGTGCTGAAGCAGGCCGCACTCTCGAGAGAAAAGCTGCAAGGACCCCGACGGAATAAGGATTCTTTTTATGGGCGTCATGTGATGCGGCGCATTTCTATTTACATCACGGCCACTCTGGTCCCGTTTTCAGTTTCGCCGTTTTGGGTGAACTTTGCCTCAATCGTTTCCGGTCTAGCGGGGGCATGGTTTTTGTCCCAAGGGCAATGGTTTTTGGGGATTATTTTTGTGAACGGCTGGTATTTGCTGGATCATGTGGACGGCGAAGTGGCCCGGGCTCAAGGCATTACCTGCGCCAGCGGACTTTTTTTTGACACGATAGCCAATGCCATTGTCCCACCATTTACTTTTTTAGGGCTGGGAGTGGGTTTGGGGTGGGTGGCGGCGGGTTTTACGGCTTTTTATGGGTCGCTGATGCTTTCGGTAATTCCTTTTTGCGAATCCATGGTGATATTGCAGCGCGTGCGTCAGGGAAGGATACGGATCACAGCACCGGATACCTATGGGCAAAAATCGCAGGAGAATAAGGCCGCTTCACGGCCTTTTTTAAAAAAGTTTTTTTCCATCTGGCATGAAACTGTGACGTTTCCCGTTTTTCTGCCGGTTTTGACATTAGGCATTTTTTTATTTCAGGAAAGACTATTGGAGCCCCTATTGATTTATTACGCGGCTTCTTCAACGGCGGTATGGATTCTCATTATCGCTCACGCGGTGGTCACTCAAAAAATCGACCGGTTTTACCCTGAGGTTCGTCCGTGAAAGTCCATATTCTGATATTGAATTTTAACGGCGAGGAGCTGTTGAGAAAGTATCTGCCGTCTTATTGCCAGGCTGTTAAAAATTCCCGGCATGATTGCCGCGTCAGCGTAGTGGACAATGCCAGTACCGACGCCAGTCAGTCGGTGGTCGCCGGTTTTAATTCGGTGGGATGGATGCCGATGGCGCAAAACCGTGTGCTTTGCGCCTACAATGAAGCCGCCACGGGTCTCCCCGACGAGATTCTCATTTTGATGAATAACGACATCCGTGTCGATGCGGGTTTTGTCGATCCGCTGGTCCAGCCGTTTTTAAACTCGAAAGATGTCTTTTTTGTGACACCGCAATGCCTTTCCTTGAAAACCGGCGATTACGAAGGAAATAAAACCCGTGGCCGGCTGCGTTTTGGTATTTTTTGGGCGTATGCGTTATATCCGGGGTATGAAAAAGAAAAAGACAGTCCCGGGCTCACATTCCAGGGAGGGTTTGGGGCTTTTGACCGGAAAAAGTTTCTGGAGTTGGGCGGCTATGACGATCTTTATCTTCCGGGCCGGCTGGAGGATGCCGATATTTGTTTTCGCGCCCAGAAAAAAGGCTGGGTTTGTCTTTATGAGCCGGCCAGCCGCGCGTGGCATGAGGGGGGAACCAGCTTTCATCGCGCTTTTGGGGTCCATCGGACGCTAGTGATCAACGCGCGGAATACATTTTTATTCATGTGGAAGAACCTGGGGGACAGGGACTCTTTTTTAAGGTTTTTTTTCTGGCTGCCGTTTAGACTGGCTTATTCCCTTTTCAGCGGAAAGCCGGAATTGTTTCTGGGGTTTTGGCAGGCACTGCCGCATTTGCCTCGCGTGTACCGGCGCCGGCAGGGTTTAAAGAAATCCGGTTTATTGACAAGCCGGCCTGATCGTCAAATTTTTGGAGTGGTCTAGCGGTATGGGTCTTTCAGCGGTTATTATTACACTCAACGAAGAGCGCAATCTTGAAACCTGTCTCAAGGCGCTTGATTTTTGTGATGAAAAAGTGATAGTGGATGGAGGAAGCCGGGACGCCACGCTTGAAATCGCGCGGCGTTTAGGCGCGGCGGTTTATAGCCGGACGTTTACGGACTACGCGTCTCAAAAGAATTTTGCGGCCCAAAAAGCCTCCAACCAATGGCTTTTATTCGTCGACGCGGATGAGCGGGTAAGCCCTGAGCTTGCCCAGTCCATCCGCCAGACCATTGCGCGCGCGGCCTCCAGCGCTTATCGCGTTCACCGTAAAAATAGGATTTTTGGCCGATGGATGAAGCATGGCGTGAGCGGGAATGACAGGCCGCTCAGGCTGGTTCAAAAAGAGAAGGCGATTTTTTCAGGTTTGGTGCATGAGGCCATTGCCTGGCCGGAAAAAACGCCTTGTCTATCCGGAGTGTTATGGCATCACTCCACCGAACGGATGACGGATTATATGAAAAAGCTTAATCAGTATACGGCTCTGGAAGCGGCTTTATGGATGGAGCAGGGAAGGCCATTTTCAAAGCGGCAGCTTTTTTGGCGGCCGCCGGCAGTTTTTTTAGACAGGGTTTTTTGGCGCGCGGGGATTCTGGACGGGATGGAAGGTTTTTTCTTTAGCTTTCTGAGCGCTTATTATGAATTTGTGAAATTAGCCAAGCGGTGGGAAAAGGGGAAGGGTGTTTCGTGAAAAAACGGATTGCGTTAGTATTCGGTACTCGGCCTG
This sequence comes from Candidatus Omnitrophota bacterium, assembly GCA_016206805.1. GTDB lineage: Bacteria > Omnitrophota > Gorgyraeia > 2-02-FULL-51-18 > 2-02-FULL-51-18 > JACQQX01. The sequence goes on along the minus strand of JACQQX010000016.1, from coordinate 20,723 downwards.
AAATTATCAAGCTTAGCCCGGTGATTCGTCTCTTGGAACATTCGCGTAAACCCTATTTTATGATTCATACCGGACAGCATTATTCTTTTGAGATGGACAGCCTCTTTTTTGAGCAGCTGGAGCTTCCTCAGCCGCAATTTCAATTAAAAATACCGACCAATGTTTCCGCGCAGGGAAGTCTCACCGGTCCGACCGCTTTTATGATGACCGAGATTGAAAAAATCCTTACCGCCGAAAAACCTTCTACCGTGCTGGTTCAGGGAGACACCAACAGCGTTTTGGCCGGCGCTCTGGCGACCGCCAAACTGCCCGCCATCCAATTAGGCCATGTGGAGGCCGGTCTCAGAAGCTATGACCGCAATATGCCCGAAGAGGTGAATCGCATTCTCACGGACCACATGTCTCATTACCTATTCGCGCCGACACCTTTGGCCAAGCGCATTCTTTTGAAAGAAGGGATCCCAGCGCACAACATTACGTTAACCGGCAATACTATCGTGGATGCCGTGCAGGAAAACTTGAAAATCGCCAAACGGGATATTGATTTAAGGGATTTAAAGTTGCCGCTGGAAAAAGGTTTTTGTCTGATGACTTTGCATCGCCAGGAAAGCGTTGATGATGCCCAGCGGCTCGCGGCGGTTTTAGAAGGAATCGGTCGGGTGGCTATCGAATCAAAAATGCCGGTTATTTTCCCCGTTCATCCCAGAACATTGAAACAGTTGGAACGCTTTGGGTTGAAAATTCCGCAACAGATTTATCCGATAAAACCGGTCGGGTTTCTGGAGTTTCTGCTTCTTGAAAAAAACGCGTCGTTGATTCTCACGGATTCGGGAGGCGTTCAGGAGGAGGCCTGTATTTTGGGGGTCCCTTGCGTCACGCTACGGACAACAACCGAGCGGCCGGAGACGTTAAAAGTTGGCGCAAATATGTTGGCGGGTTACAATCCTTCGCGGATCGCTGGACTAGCCAGACGAATGGTGCGTAAACATAGAAGCTGGAAAAATCCCTTCGGAGACGGTCACAGCGCGAAAAAAATTTTGTCGGTAATTGAATGAGAATCGCGGTTGATTTTCAGTCCGCTCAGGGAAATAAAACGGGGATAGGCGTTTATGCCGAAAACCTCGTTGAAGCTCTCGGACAGGAAGACCCCTCCATTGAGCTCAATTGTTTAACCACCGCTCGTGCCCGTGATTTAAGCGCTGCCGCGCGTATTCTTTGGGAAAGTGTGGAAATTCCTCTGAGGCTAGGGTCACGTGGGGCAGACCTTCTTTTTAGTCCGGGTTTTGCGCCGGCCTTTTTTTCCACTATTCCTCAAGTCGTGACCGTGCACGATCTCATCGGCGTTCTTTATCCGCGCAATCTTCCGCCTGCCGCGCGTTTTTATTGGTCCTGGTGGTTGCCCCACTGCGTCAAACGCGCGAAGGTCGTCGTGGCCAGCTCCGAATCCACGCGGCGGGACATCATCCGTCTTTTGAAAAGGCCCGCGGATTCTATCCATGTGGTCCCTTTGGCGCCCAACCGCGCGTTTTCCAAAGAAAATACATTGGGTGCCCGCGTATCCGAACGGCCCTTTTTTCTGCATGTGGGAACGCTTGAGCCCAGAAAAAATATCCCCAATCTGTTGCGCGCTTTTAGCCTATTCAAAAAAGAAACCCCTTCGGATGTGATGCTTATTTTAGCCGGCAAAGCCGGTGGCGCTGAAAACGACATCAGGCGTTTGATCCGAGAGCTTGATTTGGAAAAAGAAGTGCGTCTTTTGGGGTATGTGGCCGATCCGGATTTAAATCAATTGTACAATCAGGCGGTGGGCTATGTTTTTTTGTCTATCTATGAAGGGTTTGGTTTGCCGGTTCTGGAGGCCATGCGTTGTGGTTTGAGCGGCATTGTTTCCGATTCTTCTTCATTGCCGGAGGTGGCGGGGCACACCGCTTTGTATGCCGACCCGCTGAATCCCGAAAGTATTGCCGGCCAAATGTCTTTATTTTATTCCAATGCCGGTTTAAGGCGCGAACTGGCTGATGCCGCCTGGCGCCGTTCTCAAGCCTTTACCTGGCAGAAGACGGCAAGAATGATGATTGAGATATTCCGCCAAAGCCTTTAGAATCAGCGAACATGCTAAGCGTCATTATTCCCCATTACAATGAGAAAACGCTGGTCGCCGAATCGCTGCGCCGCGTGATGGCCGTGCCGGTCGAGAAAGAAGTAATACTCGTCGATGACGGTTCTTCCGAAGACGCCCGCCAATATCTTCGCCAAGAGATCGATGGGAAATATAAAAATTTAAAAGTCATTTATCATGAGCGCAATCTGGGAAAGGGGAGCGCTATCCGGACAGCACTGCCTCATGCCGCCGGGGATATTCTCATTATCCAGGACGCCGATCTGGAATATGATCCGAATGATTATCTGAAGATCCTCCGGTTTTTTGAAAATCCCGCGATAGACGTGGTTTATGGCTCACGTTACAAAGATTTGAATCCATGGACGTTTATCCAACATTGGTTTAAAAACCGCTTTTTGGGAGGCCATGAAGAAGTCGTTTATCTGCACCACTTTTTAGGCGTTCTGCTTTTAAACGGCTTGGCAAACCGCCTCTACTCTGCTAACATAACGGACGAAGCGACTTGTTATAAAGCATTTAGAAGAAAGGTATTAGAGAAATTCCGGCTTCGATGCCGGGGTTTTGAGTTTTGTCCTGAATTCACCGCAAAAGTCAGAAAAGCGGGTTACGCAATTCAGGAAGTAGCCATCACTTATACTCCCCGCACCCATGAGCAGGGGAAAAAGATAAACTGGAGACATGGACTTGAAGCCGTTTGTACCCTCATCAAATACCGTTTTGTCGACTAGCCCTTCCTCCATCGCCAAGCGCGCTTCAAAAGTTTTCCTGATTTATCCGCCGACGGGAGTTTATATGCGGGATGACCGCTGCCAAGCTCCCGTGGAGGGGATGACGGCCCAGCCGAATCGCGCGCCACTGGATCTGGCTTACATGGCCGCGATGCTGGAGCAGCTCCAGATCCAATGCAAAATAGCCGACTACGCGGCGTCCAAGGCCGAATGGGAGCAGGTGGAGCGGGACATTGCCCTTTTTATGCCGGACATTCTTTTGGTCAGTGTAACCACGCCTACCGTGCAAAATGATTTGGCTGCCTGCCGCATCGCCAAAAAAATCAACTCCTCGATCGTGACAGTCGCCAAGGGCGCCCATTTTTCTTCAAAAGACGATGAGATTATCCTGCAGAACCCGGAGCTGGACCTGGTGATCCGCGGTGAGTCGGAGCATGCGATTGTCGAGATTGCCGAGAAAAAAGATTTTTCAGAGATTCTGGGTTTGGCGTATCGCGCGGATGGCCGGCCGGCTCGAAATGCGGACCGGCCTTATATCGAAGTGGAGCATTTGGATACGCTTCCCTTTCCGGCGCGTCATCTTTTAAATAATAGTTTGTATCTGGCGCCCGACACCGGAGAGCCGATCACGATGATCAATACGGGCCGCGGCTGTCCTCATCAGTGTATCTATTGCGCGGTCACCATCGCCTCCGGCTATAAGCTTAAAGTCCGTTCTCCCAAAAATATTGTGGATGAAATTTCCGAATGCGTTGAGCGTCACAACATCCGTAACTTCTTTTTCCGCGCGGACACGTTTACCTGGGATGAAAAATGGGTGATGGATTTGTGCCGGATGATTATCGAGCGCAATCTTTCGATCCGCTGGGGGTGCAACAGCCGTGTGGACACCATCAGCGAAAAGCGGTTGGAGTGGATGAAGAAAGCCGGCTGCTGGGTTATCGGTTTCGGTATCGAAAGCGGCAACCAGGAAATGCTCGACAAGATGAAAAAGCGCGCCAAGCTGGAGGACGCCGAGCGCGCGATAGCGTTATGCAAAAAATATGGCATTAAAACCTATGGTCTTTTTCTGATTGGGCTTCCCTGGGAAACCCGGCAGACGGTGGAGCAGACCATTGATTTTGCCAAAAAACTCAATCCCAGTTTCCTGGATTTTAATATTGCTTATCCGCTGCCCGGAACTGAATATTACCGTCTGGCCAAGGAAATGAATCTTTTCGACGACAAGAACCTATCCAAAGGGGATTATGCCCGTCCGATTGTCCGCACCTTGTCCATGAGTACCGAGGAGCTTATCGGTTACCGAAAAAAAGCACTTCTGGGTTTTTATCTTCGCCCTTCCTACATCATCAATACCCTGAAAGATATCCGTTCTCCCCGGATTTTTTTGAATTATGTCCGCTCGGGACTTCGCCTGATCCGCAATCATGCTTTTAATTTCGGTACGGACACCGACTAAGGCATGCCGCAAAATAAAGTTCAGGAACTCGAGCACGCTAAAAAAATATTGCATCATCCGGAGTTTTATTGGAATTCCGGTACGGATGCCGGTTATAAAGGCTCCATGCGCCGCGCGGAATGGATTGTCAGCCGAACGGGCCTTCGCGCGGGGCAGCAGGCGCTTGAAATCGGTTGCGGCACCGGTTTTTTCTCACAAGTTTTTCTTCGCTCAGGCGCGCGTTTGCACGCGATTGATTTGTCGGCTGATTTGCTTCAAAAAGCAACGGAGCGCTGTGGCGCTGCCGCCGATTTTCGTGTTTGCGACGTGGAAGCGCTGCCTTATGAAATGGAGTCATTCGATGCGGTAGTTGGAGTCCGCGTTCTGCATCATCTGGACCTTGAGCCCGCTTTTGCCGAGATTTGGCGCACGCTAAAGCCCGGCGGCGTGATCGCTTTTTGTGAACCCAATATGCTCAACCCCCAAATCATGATTCAAAAAAATATTCCGTTTATCAAACGTTTGATGGGGGACACTCCCGATGAAACCGCATTTTTCAAGTGGCCGATGAAACGGTTTTTAAAGCAAAAAGGTTTTCAGGATATTTCAATCACGCCTTTTGATTTTTTGCATCCCTGGATCCCCGGCGCTTTGGTGCGTCCCGCCGAGCAGATCGGATCCTGGATGGAAACCGTGCCTCTGGTGAGGGAGATCGCCGGTTCGCTGGCGATTTTCGCAAGAAAGCCCGGAAGATGACCGATGAAACAATATATTTTCCGAAAAAAAACCAAGAGTTTTCTTGCCGGCGTTTTAGACGCGGCGGGCTACCCGCTGGCACGGCGGTTTTTTAAAAAAGCGCATTCTCCTTATCCGCCGCGGCATGTTTTGGTGATCCGGATGGATCACGTGGGGGATGTTCTCCGGGCCACGGCTATTCCGAAAGCGGTGAAGGAAAATTTTCCGGAGTGCCGCCTGACTTTTTTGACCTCCAGCTGGGGCGCTCCACTGCTTGAAAATAACCCGTTCATTGACGAAGTCATTACTTATGACGCCCCATGGTTTTCCAAAAATCGGTACGCGTCGCGCAACCGGTTTTCTTTTTTTCAGTTGATGCGGTTGCTGCGGAAAAAGGGGATTGATCTGGCCATCAGTCTCCGCGGAGATCTTCGGGAAAATTTTTTATTGGCGGCCGCCGGCATCCCCGAAAGGGTCGGTTACGGGGTCACCGGAGGCGGATTTTTTTTGACGCGTGAAGTGTTTTACCGGCGGGGCGCGCATGAGAGCGGTCACGCGCTGGATTTGCTGCGTTCGATCGGGATCGGCGTTCAGGCGCTTAGGCCCGCGCTTTATTTTTCGGCGGAAGAAGAAAAAGGTTTTCCGTCGCTTGTGCGGCGTTTGGGACTAACGGACGGCGAAAAGTACGTAGGGCTGCAATTGGGCGCAGGCGCTTCCGCTAAGGCCTGGCCCGAAGAAAACGTGACGGCTTTTCTTTTGTCCTTCGCGGACCGCTTTCCGGATCACCGGATCGTTTTTGTCGGTTCAGGCAGTCCAAAAGTCGGCCGCGCTGTTTTTGATGTTTGCCCGCGCGGTATTTCTCTTTTGGGCAAGACCACCCTTCGGGAGCTTTGCCTTTTAATGAGAAAATTCAGTATTTTTATTGGTCCTGACTCAGGTCCCGCGCATATCGCCGCGGCAATGAGTGTGCCAACGCTTTTTCTCTACAGCGGCACCAATGTTTTTGAGCAGTGGAAGTCTCTCGAGGAGAATACGACCACTTTGAGGAACCCGGTTTCCTGTTCACCCTGTCATGAAGAAATCTGCCGGGTGGGTGGCCATCCCTGCATGTCCGGGATCACGCCGAATGAAGTATTGACGGCTCTTGAGAAGATGGTAAGGTAGCACGATGAATATATTGGGCATTTCCGCTTATTATCATGACAGCGCGGCGTGTCTGGTGCGGGATGGTGAGATTATCGCGGCCGCGCAGGAAGAGCGTTTTACGCGCAAAAAACACGACGCGGCTTTTCCGCATAAAGCCATCGCGTACTGTTTGAGCGAGGCGGGGATTGCTTCCAAGGATTTGGACTTGGTTGCTTTTTATGAGAAGCCATTTCTCAAATTTGAAAGAATCCTTGAAACGCATCTGGCTTACGCGCCGCTAGGCATCCGCTCGTTTATCAAAGCGATGCCCGTATGGATCAAACAGAAGCTTTGGATCAAAGACCTCATTCAGGAGGAGCTGGGCTTCAAGGGCAAGGTCATTTTCCCCGAGCATCACCAGGCGCACGCGGCGTCGGCTTTTTATCCTTCCGGTTTTGATGAGGCGGCCATTCTCACGATGGATGGTGTTGGGGAGTGGACCACTTCCAGTCTCGCGGTGGGTCATCAAAATCATCTGGAAATGCTCATGGACATTCGCTTTCCCCACTCGCTGGGGCTTTTGTACTCCGCTTTTACTTATTACACCGGTTTTAGGGTGAATTCCGGTGAGTACAAAGTGATGGGTTTGGCGCCATATGGCCAGCCGAAATACAAAGACATTATTCTTTCTAAACTCATGGATTTAAAGGCTGACGGTTCTTTCAAGCTGAACCTCGATTATTTTAATTATTGCGCCGGTTTAACGATGACCAACGCCAAATTTCATGATCTTTTTGGGGGGCCTCCTCGAAAACCGGAATCTCACCTGACGCAGCGCGAAATGGATTTGGCGCGCTCTGTTCAGGATGTCACTGAAGAGGTGATGCGCCGCATGGCTCGTCACGCGCGAAAAGTCACCGGCAAGAAGAATTTGTGTTTGGCTGGCGGTGTCGCGCTCAATTGCGTCGGCAATGGAAAGATCCTGAAGGAAAATATCTTTGAAAAAATCTGGATTCAGCCGGCCGCCGGAGATGCCGGAGGGGCATTGGGCGCGGCCCTTTTTGCCTGGTATGAGGTGTTGGGCAATAAACGTGTGGCGTCCAAAGCCGCCGACTCGCTCAAAGGCTCTTATTTGGGGCCTGAGTTTTCCAATGAAACCATCGAAGCTTTTTTAAAAGAGCGTCATATTCCTTATACGCGGCTGGATGAGGGAAGCTTGACTAGGCGAGTGGCGGAGCTGATCGCGCAGGAAAAGGTGATCGGCTGGTTTCAGGGGCGCATGGAGTTTGGTCCGCGGGCGCTGGGAGCCCGATCCATCATCGGGGACGCGCGTTCCGGCAAAATGCAGGAAACGATGAATCTTAAAATTAAATTCCGCGAGAGCTTCCGGCCTTTTGCTCCTTCCGTGCTTCGGGAAAAAGTCGGAGATTATTTTGAGATGGACCAGGAGAGTCCCTACATGCTTTTGGTGGCTCCTGTGCGGTCCCAGCTTTGCCGCACCATGAGCGATGAGGAGGAGAAGCTTTTTGGCATTGAAAAGCTCAATGTAGTCCGTTCCTCGATTCCGGCGGTGACGCATGTGGACTATTCGGCCAGGATTCAAACAGTGGATGATAAAACGCATCCGCGTTACCATCGATTGCTGCAGGAGTTTCACGACAAGTCCGGTTGTCCGGTTTTGATCAACACCTCTTTCAACGTGCGCGGAGAGCCGTTGGTTTGCACGCCCCAAGAGGCTTACACCTGTTTCATGCGGACCCAGATGGATTATCTGGTGTTGGGGGACTTTTTGATTGATAAAAAGACACAAAAACCTTTAGAATCAGACAGCCAGTGGCAGCGCGAGTTTGTTTTAGACTGATATGATTATCGAAGATTTTAAAGCCATTCGCAGCGCGCCGCGGGATTTAAGAAAATTCGGAATGACGATGGGGATTTTCTTTGGGCTGGTCGGATCTTTTCTCGTCTGGAAAAGGCATGAGTCCGCGGCGCTTTATCTTTTTATCGCGGCAGGGGTTTTTTTGGTGGCAGGGCTTGTTTTTCCTCGAGCGCTTTGGCCGATCCACAAGTTCTGGATGGGGCTTGCTCTGGTGATGGGATGGGTCATGACCCGCGTGATCCTTTCAGTGGTTTTTTACGTTGTTTTGACGCCGATTGGGTTTTTTGTGCGGCTTTCCGGAAAAGATTTTATGAACCGTACAATCGAACCAGAAAAAGAAAGTTACTGGTCGCTGCGTCAGAAGAGTCCGGCAGACAAACCTTCTTACGAAAACCAGTTTTGACCGCATAGGAAAAGGGGAGCTCGCATGAGCAAGTTATCGATTTTAAAGGAATTCTGGTTCTTCCTGAATGAGCGTAAAAAGTGGTGGCTTACGCCGATTGTGGTGACGCTCGTTCTTTTGGGCGCGCTGGTTGTGTTCACACAAAGCTCGGCGCTGGCCCCTTTTATTTATACTTTATTTTGAAAAATCGATCGGTTGCCATTGACGCCCGGATGTGGGGTCACCCGGGCATCGGTCGCTATATTCGGGAACTTTCGGGAGCGCTGGTTCATCAATCGGCGGACTTGGACTTTCTTTTCCTGGGTCCAGAGGTTGTCCGCCAGTGGCTGGATGGCCGGCGGCCGCATCCGCATGTTTTCCAGAAAACCCATTCACCCATTTACAGTATCCGCGAGCAGTTTGAGATTTTAAAAGGCGGATGCTCGGCTGATCTTCTGCATGTCCCGCACTTTAATATTCCTGTTTTTTTTCCTGGGCGCTTGGTGGTGACGCTTCATGACTTGATTTATTTAAAAGACGCTAGGTCTTCTTTTGCCGGGGGCCTGGGAAGGGCTTATGCCCAAACGCTTTTTGCCGCTGTCGGCAGGCGGGCTTCGGCCATTCTGACGGTTTCAGAGCACACCAGGAAGGACTTGTTGGATTGTTTTTCCTGGATCGATTCCAGGAAAATCCACGTAACGCCCGAAGCGGTATCGCCCCAATTTCAAAAGATTAGGGACGGGCAGGTTCTCAGCCAAATCAAGCACTTTTATGGTCTTGATCGGCCCTTCGTGCTTTATGTGGGGAGCTTCAAGCGGCATAAGAATCTGGAAGTGCTGCTAGAGGCCATGCGGCTTTTGCGGGAAGAGAATAAGTGCGATCATGACCTGGTTTTAATCGGCCGTCCGGACAAAAATAATACCGGGCTTTTGCGGCAGATCGCCCGTTTGTCTTTTGTGAAGACTCTGGGAGAGGTGCCGGATCAGGATCTGCCGGCACTTTACAATTTAGCGGACCTATTTGTTCTGCCGTCGCTCATCGAGGGTTTTGGTTTGCCGGTTTTGGAAGCAATGGCCTGCGGGGTGCCGGTGATTGCTTCCAATCGGACCAGCCTTCCCGAGGTAGGGGGTCAGGCCGCCCTTTACTTTGAACCGACACAGATTGACGCTCTTAGGGAGCTTCTATACAATGTGCTGCGCGATAAGGAGTTGCGAGAAAAAATGATTGCTCTAGGCTTTGATCAGGCCCGGCTTTTTTCCTGGGAAAATACGGCAGATTTGACGCTCCGGGTTTACGAAAAGGCCCTGCGATGAGGGTCGCATTGTCCCATGACTGGCTAAACGGCATGCGCGGGGGAGAAAAATGCCTCGAAGAGTTTTGTCGCATGTACCCGGGCAGCCCGATTTATACCTTGTTCTGCCAGAAGGATAAAATCTCGGAGCTCCTGACCCGCCACCCCATTCGGACTTCGCCCTTGCAGTTTTTACCGCAGACATTCCAGCATTATCGTTATTACCTCCCGCTTTTTCCGGCAGCCGTCCAATCATTTCGTGTGAAGAATGTTGATTTGATTATTTCCACCAGCCACTGCGTTGCCAAGGGGATTCGTAAAGAAAATGGCGCATTGCATCTTTCTTATTGTTTCACGCCCATGCGCTATGCTTGGGACTTTTTTGAGGAATATTTTGGAAAGAAGGACAGGCTGGCGCAATCCCTCATCCGAAAACTTTTAAAAGGTTTGAGAAAATGGGACCAGGATTCCAGTGACCAGGTGGATCATTTTGTCGCCATTTCGCGGCATGTTCAAAAAAGAATTTGGAACGCCTATCAGCGCGAAGCCGATGTGGTGTATCCGCCGGTGGATACTGATTTTTACTCGCCCAATGGCCGCGAGCGTGAGGATTTTTATTTGTTGGCGTCGGCTTTGGTGCCGTATAAGCGGGTGGATTTGGCGATTGACGCCTTCAACCGTTTGGGACGACGTCTAGTAGTGATCGGCGAAGGTCCGGATAAAGAAGCGCTGGAAAAGCGGGCCCAAGACAATATTTCTTTTCTGGGATGGCAATCGGATGAGGTTTTGAGAGAGCATTACCAGCGCGCTCAGGGCCTTATTTTCCCCGGCGAGGAAGACTTCGGCATTATTCCTGTAGAGGCGCAGGCCTGCGGGATGCCGGTGATCGCTTTTGCGGCCGGCGGCGCCTTGGAAACCATTCGCGGACACGAAACCGGGCTTTTTTTTAGAGAACAAACGGTGGATGCTTTGGTATCGGCAGTGATGGAATTCGAAAAAATGACGTGGGATCGGAATAAAATAAGAGAAAATGCCACCCAGTTTAATAAAGATCGATTCAGAACGCAGATGCAGGCGGTGATCGAACGGTTATTGGCTCAGCGGGGGGCTGGCGCATGATTCTTCCCCATCGAAGAAAGCGCGATAATCTGCTTCCATGGCTGCAGTTGGCGGTGGATGTGGTGACGATTCAGTTGATACTGAGGCTGTCTTATTGGCTCCGTTTTTTAAGCCCTTATTTTGATTCCCCGCGCGGCGTTCCTGATCTGCCGGTTTATCTGGGCGCTTTTAATTTTGTCACGTTGATCGTGGTTTTCTTTTTACGGTTTTACGGGCTTTACCGGCCGGCGCGGGTGTTCACTTACACGGATGAGACGATGCGCGTTGCCAAGGCGACTTCGGTGAGTGTGATCGTGTTGATGGCGCTGACATTTTTTATGCGAGATTTTACCTATTCCCGAACGTTTTTGGTGATGATTGGTGTTTTTATGGCTCTGGCTATTGCCGCCGCCCGGCTTTTGCTGGGGCTGGGGGTGATGCTGATCGATCGTTACAGGGGAAGCTGCCGAAATATTCTTCTGGCCGGCTACAACGAAAACGCCAAAAAGCTCATTCATTATTACCGGCGCCATCCGCGATTTGGCTCGCGCGTGGCGGGTATTCTTGACGATGCGCTGCCCAAGGGATCCGAGTGCGAGGGGGTTCCTGTTGTTGGCCGGATGGATGAAATGGCGGCTTTTCTCCAACCGGAACATCAGGTGCATGAGGTGGTGCTGTGCCTGCAAGGATTGCCCAATGAAGCGGTGCTTAAAATTATCTATGAATGCGAAAAGAAACTGGTGGCTTTCCGCTGGGCTGCTGATATTTTCGGTTTGATCGCGGCCAAGATGAGCATCTCCCATTTTGGCGGCGTCCCGCTGCTTTCTTTTTTGGATTCTCCTTTGGGAGACTGGGAAAACCGATTTTTGAAGCGAGCCATGGATATGTCCCTTTCGGCGATGGCTTTGCTCAGCTTGTCGCCGCTTTTTTTGATTTTGGCGCTGCTGATCAGGCGGGATTCGCCGGGACCTGTTTTTTATCGTCAGGAGCGGATCGGAGAAGACGGCCGCCGCTTTATGCTTTTGAAGTTCAGGACCATGCTGCTGGACGCCGAGTCCCAAACCGGTCCTGTGTGGGCCAGGGCTGACGACCCGCGCCGCACAAAACTGGGCTCATTTTTAAGGGAAAATAATCTGGATGAATTACCGCAGCTTTGGAATGTGTTGAAAGGAGACATGAGTCTGGTCGGACCTCGGCCTGAGAGGCCTTTTTTTGTGAGCCAGTTTCGAGAAGATGTGCCGCGCTACATGGCGCGTCACTCCATCCGTTCCGGCATCACCGGTTGGGCGCAGGTCAATGGCTTGAGGGGGAATACCTCCATCGAGGAGCGCACCCGGTACGATCTCTACTATATTGAAAACTGGTCACTTTTCTTTGACATCAAAATCCTCTTCATGACGCTTTTGGCGAGGCAGAATGCGTATTGATTCAAAGCAGACAGCTTTCATCGCGCTCTTCGGCATTATCGCGGGCGCCGCTTTTTCCAACGCCGTTTTTGAGATTTTCGCCGCTATCTTTATCGTTCTTTTTCTGTGGGATATTCTGCGCTCCAGGTCCTTTTCGGCTTTTCGGGAGACGTTTTTTTTACTGCTCTTAATTTATTTCGCCATGAACATCCTTTCTTTGACCCAAACCGAATACTGGACACCTTCCATTCGCGGCGTTGTCAAAGCCGCTAAAGGCGTTCTTTTATGCGCCGGCGCTTTTTATGTCGCGGACAGTGAAAAAAAACTTAAAGAGATATTCCAATGGATCCTTGTGATTGCTTTCATCGTCGGCGTAGACGCTATTTTGCAGGGTTTTTTGGGAGTAGACCCGATCGCCAGGCGTAAAATGGCGCCTTATACCGCGGAAATCGGCAGGCTGACGGGACCTTTCCGTCACGCGACTGATTTCGCCGCTTATTTGGCGACCGTGATTTTTATTTTCGTCATGGCCGTTTTTGACGGCTGGAATTTTCTTAGAAAATTTTATTTTCTTTATGCCGCGGGTTTGGCGGCCGTTTTTTATAGTTTTTTAAGGACTTATTCCCGCGGAGCCTGGTTAGCGGCCGCCATAACTTTCATCGCTCTAATCCTGTGCCGCCGAAGCAAGGGGTTATTTTTGTTTTTTTTGGGAATCATTCTGTTTGCGTATTGGTTTTCTCCGCCCGCCGTCATCGATAGATTTACGAATCTTTTGAATCCCGCGGATGGAACCGTTATTGAAAGAAAAATCCTTTGGAAAGAGTCTGGTCAGATGATTCGCCAAGCCCCTTTATTGGGGATGGGAGTCAACACCTATGCCCGAAACGAGCCCGCTTTTAAAGTTTCCAAGACGGATTTTCAATATGCTCATAATGGTTATCTGCAAATGGCTGCGGAGATCGGTTTGTTGGGGCTTTTAAGTTTCCTGACCCTAGTCACTTATTTTTTCATTTCCGGCTTGAAGGTTTTTTTTCGGGCGCCCCCGTATTTTACTCGAATGGCCGGAATGGGTCTGATTTTTGCCGTATTGTCTTTTCTCTTGGCAAGCGCAACCGACACCGGTCTTCATTCCTTGCGCCTGGTCAATTTCTTTTGGGTTTTGATGGGCCTTGCCTGGGCAGCCAAAAAACTCCACACTCATGCCGGCTGAAGTTCATCGCATTCTCTTTATCCGCACCGATCGCCTGGGTGACGCTCTCATGAACCTGCCCGCGCTGCGGCTTTTGCGTCAAACTTATCCCAAGGCATGGATTACTTTCGCGGTGAATTCGGCGATCGCCCCCATCTTTGAAGGGCATCCGGACTGGGATGAGGTGATGCCGGTGGATCTCCGAGGCCGCCTACCGGTTCAAGCCGTCCGTAAGGCCCATTTTGACATGGCCATTATTTCCAATCCCGCTAAGCGCGCGCATCTTCTGGCTTTTTTGAGCGGCATTCGCCATCGGGTGGGCTATAACCGCAAATGGGGTTTTTTATTGAACCGGAAAATCCGTGATGAGAAAAAAAATAGCGGCCGACATGAAATCGAGCACAACCTGGATTTGATTCGTTTAGTCTCCAAAAAAGAATGGGACGGAGCCATCATGCTTTCTCCTGCCGAGGCAGCGGTTCGTCAGGTTCAGGTGATGCTGGAAAAAGAATGTCCCAGCCAAAATATTATTGCGATTCACCCTGGCACCAGTGATCCGAACAAAAGGTGGGACGCCCGTCATTTTGCGCAGTTATGTTCCCGTTTGGCGCGCCAAACTCAACTGAAACCCGTTTTGATCGGCGGCGCTGAAGAGAAGGAAGTCTCTGAGGCGGTGGCGCGCCAGTCCGAAGGCGCGCTTTTGGATTGGACCGGCCGTTTTTCTTTGCAAGAGCTGGCGGCTTTTTTCAAAAATCCACAAGTGAAGGGATTGGTATCCGTCGACAGCGGCCCTGTGCATGTGGCCTGGATCAGCGGCGCGCCGGTGGTCGCGTTGTATGCTCGGAATACGGAAGGCTCCAGCCCCGAGCGGTGGGGGCCGCGGGACGGAAAAAGTCGCTGGATTTATAAGCCGATGTCCGAAATTACACCCGATGAAGTTTTTCAGGAGGTGCTGAGCCTTGAAGCGAATTCTCGTCGTTAATCCTTTCGGTATCGGAGACGCGCTATTTTCCATGCAGGCGGTGGAAGCGCTGAGGCAGGAAATTCCGGATGTTTTTATCGGGTTCCTCTGCAATGAGCGAACGGCCGATCTGGTGCGGCTGAATACTTCAATCGACCGGACTTTTGTTTTCAATCGCGACCAATTTCGCGGGTTATGGCGGAAAAGTCCGCTGGTATTTTTAAAGGAACTGCGCGCTTTTTTGGATCTTATCCGCCGGGAGCGTTTTGACACGTTATTGGATTTTTCGCTTGGCCGTCAGTACAGTTTTTTTGCCATGCTGATTGGCATTCCCAGACGAATCGGTTTTGACTACAAAGGCCGCGGGACATTCCTGACGCAAAAAACAAAAATCGAAGGTTATGAGGATTGCCCAGTTGCCCAGACTCAACTGCAGCTTTTGGAGGCATCCGGAATTTTTGCTCACAAAAAGAATCGATTGCCTATTTTTATTTCAGAAGAGGCGCGTGAAGGGGCGGCGGAAGAACTGAGAAAGCGCGGGTTTTTGGAGTCAGACCGCATCCTGGCGGTTGCTCCCGGCGGCGGCAGGAGTTGGGGGCAAAACGCGATTTATAAACAATGGGATCCCCACCGATTTTCCGAAACAGCCAACGCTTTTGCCGGCGTGAAAGTCCTGCTTTTAGGAGATGAAAGCGAGCGGGCTCTTTTAGCGGAACTCGCCGCCGGTATAAAAAATACCCATTGGGTTGTAGCGGGACAGCCCATTGAAAAAGTTTGCGCGCTTCTTTCTCGGAGCCAAGCGCTGGTATGCAATGACGGGGGATTGCTTCACCTGGCCAATGCCTTGGGAGTCAAGACCGTCTCTATTTTTGGACCGGTGGATGAGAAGGTGTACGGGCCTTTTGACCAAACCATTCCTTCAGAGGTCATGATTGAGCCGGTGCCTTGCCGCCCTTGCTATCACCGGTTTCGTTTCCCGCCATGTCCGTATGAACGGCGCTGTTTGGCGGAATTGCCTACGGAGAAAGTCGTCACCGCTCTGAAAAAAATGCTATGATATCGCGATGCGCGATGCGAGTTTGACAAATTAGGCCATGTTTTGAGCATGGCAAATAAGGTGAGTTAGCTCGGGCAGGCATCCTCCCCTTGAGTCCCTGCGTAGGACCAATAGGAGTGGTAGAAAGATTGGCAACCGTTGGACGGGACAGCCGGGGAGGACACCTACCCGAGCACCGCACATTACTGGGTGTGAATTCATAGGTATGAATAGCGTAACCAATAGCTTAAAAATTGAAATGGTCGAATAGCGGTGGCGAAGACACGGCTTTGTCTTCGCAGGGAGCGTCCAGCTATTGCATAGATACCACGCACGGTATTATTCAAAGCGACTGAGAAGACAATGCCGTGGCTGAGCCTACACTAGTTTAGGTCCAATTCTACCGGTGGGGATGAGATGAGTTCTAAAGTGAGTTTGTCGGTGGTGGTGATCACTAAAAATGAGGCGGATCGCATTCGAGAGTGCCTGGAAAGTGTCCGCTGGGCGGATGAAATCGTTCTGGTGGATGATTTTTCGACGGATGAAACGGTTAAAATCGCCAAAGAATTCACTCCGCGGGTTTATGAGCGGCGAATGGACATCGAGGGCCGTCACCGCAACGCCGCCTATGCTTTGGCGTCCCATGAATGGGTATTGAGCCTCGACGCGGATGAACGGGTTACCCCCGAACTGGCCCAGGAAATCACCGAGCTTCTCAAGCGCGGCCCCGACTGCAATGGCTATGCCATTGGGCGCCGCAATTTTGTTGGCAACTTCTGGGCGCGGCATGGAGGAATGTACCCTTCGGCGCAGCTAAGGCTTTTCAAGAAATCAGAATTTCGCTACGACGAGCGGGCCGAAGTGCATCCTCAGGCTTATATGAAAGACCCCCGCGGGAATTTAAAAAATGATGTGCTTCATTACACCTATCGCAACTTTACCGATGCGGTGGCCAAACTGGATCGTCAAACGGATTTGGAAGCCAAAAAATGGTTTCGCGAGAAAAGGAAGGTTGGGATTTTCTCTACGCTGCGTAAAATGGTTGACCGTTTTTGGCGCGCCTATGTCTCCAAAAAAGGCTACAAAGACGGTGTTGTCGGGCTTTTTCTGGCCGTCAACGCCGGCATGTACCAGTTCCTCTCTTTCGCCAAATACTGGGAACTTAAAAAAGGTGTGCGGGTGAACGAGTGTGCGAGTGTGCCGGTTAAATGAGTTCCTTCAACCCGCCTACCCGCAAACCCGCACACCCGCTTACCAAAGTGCCTGCGCACCCGCACACAAGAGAGACTTTAAGCGCAGTAATTATGACCAAGGATTGCGAAGACCTGGTTGAAGGGACGCTGAACAGCGTCGCCGGCTGGGCGGATGAGATTGTCGTGATCGATGGTTTTAGCCGCGACCGCACGGTAGAGATTTGCAAGCATTTTACGGATAAGGTATTTCAAAATCGCTGGGACGGCTACCGTTTTTGTACGGAAAGAAATCTAGGGACTCAGAAGGCGATTTCGGACTGGTGTTTGCATATTGATCCGGATGAGCGGGCCACGCCGGAGTTTAAAAAAGCCGTCACCCGGCTATTGGAAAAAGGCACGCCGCATGATGCTTTGGAATTCCGAAAGAAAAATTATTTTCTCGGACATTTCATGCGCCATGGAGGCTGGTACCATTACAGCCGCCATCTTTTCCGCCGCGCCAAAGGAGTGTATGACGGCGTCATTCATGAGTCGCTGAAGGTGAGAGGAACCATTGGAAAGCTGGAAGCGCCTATCGAGCATTATCCTTTCACCTCCATCAAGCAATTTGTTATGAGGCATAACGGTTATTCCCAGCGCGAGGCGTTGGCTTTGCGCGAGGAAAAAAGCGTTTTGGATGAGCGCAAAGTTCTTTATGAATTAAAACGAAAACCTCTTAAGCGGTTTTTCAAGTTTTATGTGAAGAAAAAAGGTTTTTTGGACGGGATTTACGGACTTATTTTTTCCATTCTGTTCGCCTGGGTGCATTTTTTAAATTGGGCCAAATACTGGGAACTCATAAACTGTGGACGGGTGAGCGAGTATGCGGGTGTGCCGGTTGAAGGAGATCTTCTAACCCGCACACCCGCATACCCGCATACTCGCTCACAAAAAATTTTATGAAGATATTAATCGTCAAACTCGGCGCCCTCGGCGATGTTTTGCGCACAACGCCTTTGGTGACGGCCCTTCTCAAACAATATCCGCAGGCTCGCATCACCTGGCTTGTTGAAGACAGGCATCGGCCAGTTTTGGAAGGGATTCCCACTATCAATCAGGTGCTCAGCTTTTCAGAAGAATCACTCCGTCTCTTGCGTGAGAATCACTTTGATCTGGCAATCAATCTGGATAAAGAGCCCGAGGCGCTTCAGGCGATATCCGAAGCAAACGCCGGGCAAAAAAGAGGTTTTGGCCGTAACGCCGCGGGGGATTTATGCGCCCTTGACCGGGATAGTGATTATGCGGTCCGGCTGGGCATTGATGATGATTTAAAATTTAAAAGAAATAAAAAAACCTATCAGGAAATCAGTTTTGAGCAGGTAGGGCTTCGTTTTAATGGCGAAGAATATCTGTTCGCGGAGTCCAGTGACGCCCCCGCTAAAAAGAAGGGAAGGCTCGTGATCGGGCTCAATACCGGAAGCGGAACCCGTTTCGCGGGAAAAAGATTGCCGGTGGAAACATTCGCTCGATTGGCGGAAGCGTTTGCCCAGCGCATGAACGCCGTGGTTCATTTGTTGGGGGGTCATGATGAGGTCACTCGCAATGAAACGATCGCGCGCCTGGCCAAGTGTCCGGTGGTCAACACCGGCAGCCACCCGATTCAAAAGTTCGCGTCGCTGGTCCGGGAATGTGATTTGATTGTTTCGGGGGATACGACGGCGATGCATATCGCCATCGCGGTGAAGGTGCCGGTAGTGGCTTATTTCGCTTCGACTTGCGCCGCCGAGATCGAGCTTTATGGCCGAGGCAAAAAAGTGATTAGTCCCATTTCCTGCGCGCCTTGTTACAAGAAAATTTGTCCCATCGATGAGCAGTGCATGAAAGACATGACGGTAGAGGAGCTTTACTCGGCGGCCAAAGAGACGCTTCAAAGTGCCGCAGCCTAAGATTGTTTTTTTGGATAGGGACGGCGTTATCAACCGGTTTCCGGGATTCGGTCGGTATGTCACCAAAAAGAAAGACCTGCGCTTGCTTCCGCGGTCAGCGGAGGCCATCGCTTCTTTAAACCGCGCCGGGTTTGAAATTTACGTGATTTCCAATCAAGGCAGTGTCTCGCGCGGTTTGATCACCGAAAAAAAACTGGCGGGGCTTACCCAGCGCATGCTGACGGCGCTCGGGCGGAAGGGAGCGCGGATCAACGGTGTTTTTTACTGTATCCATCAAACCTCCGATAACTGCGATTGCAAAAAGCCCAAAATAGCCCTTTTTAAAAAAGCCCTTGCCGGGAAAAAAGTGAATTTTCGCTCCACTTTTTTTGTGGGCGATTCCCGGGAGGATTTGATGGCAGGGAAGACGGCCGGCTGTTGCACGGTTTTGGTGTTGTCCGGCCGTTTGAAGAAAAAGGACATCAAAGATTTACCGGCCAAGCCGGACGCGGTTAAAAAAAATCTGTGGGAGGTCGCGCGGTGGATTCTTCAAAAAAAGCGCTGATTCTTTACGCCGCGGCCGGACACGGACATGAAAAAGCCGCCAGGGCTTTGGAAGAGGCCTATCGTCGTCACGGCGCCCAAGCCCGATGCGTCAACGTTCTGGCTTTCACGCCCGCGTTTTTTGGGAGCGGTTATGAAAAAACCTATCTTTTTTTGATTCGGCATACCCCCTGGCTTTGGGGATTTTTTTATTATTTGGGGGATCACAGGCTGGTTTATCACTTGATCATCCGCCCGCTGCGCCGGGTCGTGAACGCGGGCATCGGAAAGCGCTTGACGGAACTTATTCTGGCCGAGCGGCCCTCGGTAATTATTTCCACGCACTTTTTGGCGACCGAAGTGGCCGGACATTTGAAATTAAAATCGCATATCACCGCCAAAGTGGTCACTGTTGTGACGGATTACCTGCCCCATGCTTTTTGGCTTTCCAGCGGCGTGGATCATTATGTCGTCGCTTTACCTGAAACCAAGGCGGCGCTTGAGAAAAAGGGGGTTGTGGCCGGGAAAATTAAAGTCCTGGGCATTCCCATCGAAGAAAAGTTTTCAAGGCGCCTTTCTTCCGAGTTGATTCGCCAACGCTACGGTTTGCCCGCTCATTTTTTTACGGTGCTTTTAACCAGCGGCGGCGCGGCCATCGGGCCTGTTAAAAAGCTGGCGCGGACTCTTCTGGAGCTGGACCGTCCGGTGGGGTTACTGGTTGTTTGCGGCACCAATGATTCGCTCCGCCATCAGCTTACCGAGAGTTTCGGCGACCGGCAGGGGGTGAAAATTTTTGGGTTTGTCGACAATATGGATGAGTTGATGGAGGCCTCGGACATCGTTGTCGGCAAGGCCGGCGGGCTCACGGTGTCCGAATGCATGGCCAAGGGCAGGCCCATGATTCTTTTCCGGCCGATCCCGGGCCAGGAGTCTCGAAACGCGGGGATTTTAGGAAAATATATCGCCGGAGTCACGGCGCATTCGGTGCGGGAAGTCCGCGACAATGTGAAAACATTTATCGATACGCCCCAGCGCATGGTCCAGTTTCGGCACAATGTCCGCGAAGTGGCCAGGCCGCATGCCGCCGAGCAGATTTTTGAATGGCTAAACAAATTATGAGCGAAAAACTGAACGAATTAAAAGCGGCGCTGAAAGAAATGCTGGAGGTGGAACAGTCTTTTGGGATAACCCGCGTGACGCTGCCCGAAAAGGCAGTGCTCCTGTCGCGGCTGGAGGCCGAGTTCAAAGATTGCGCGCTCTGCGCTTTATCCGGCACGCGGACCCGTCTTGTTTTTGGAGCCGGTAGTCCGGAGGCGGAACTCATGTTTATCGGGGAGGCGCCTGGTTATGACGAAGACCAGCAAGGCCTGCCTTTTGTGGGCGCGGCCGGGCAGCTCCTGACCAAGATGATTGAAGCCATGAAGCTGACCCGCGACCAGGTGTATATTGCCAATTGCCTCAAATGCCGTCCTCCGGGAAACCGTAACCCCTTGCCCGATGAGATTGCCACTTGCAGTCCCATTTTGACGCGGCAGATTGAAATCATCCGTCCCAAGGTGATTTGCGCGCTGGGCAAGTTTGCCGCGCAAACACTTTTAAAAACGCAGGACCCTATCAGCCGTTTGCGCGGCCGCTTTTTTGATTTTAACGGCATCAAGCTCATGCCGACTTTTCACCCCGCGTATCTCTTGCG
>JACQQX010000013.1 GCA_016206805.1 Candidatus Omnitrophota bacterium | reverse complement strand
TGTTAGGAGAAGATCGATCGCTCTTTCTTTCTTTACGGGATCGGTGATGGAAGGGACGGCAGGGCCGAGGCCCAGGAGGGCAGATTCATTTCCCGCTTCGGCTTTTGTTAGGAGAAGATAGATCGCTTTTTCTTTTTTACCGGGTGGCACTGTCAAAAATTCTTGAACAGCCTTTGAATCAACTGTGACTTTACCCTCTCCCACCGCGGCAATTTCGGACAAAGAAATGTTAGCGCGCGTCTCCCCAAATTCATAGCTTGTGGTAATAACCTCCGCTGTGAGGATATTGATTTCCTGCGCCAGAATCGAAAACTCACGTTCTTCCTCCGGAGTCAAACCGGAGGACTTTTTAAGCGCAAGCTCATAAAGCCTTTTTCCGATTTCTTCGGAGACCAAAATAAACCTGTCCGTCTTAACCATCGGGTATCTTTCGCCCTCCTCCCATAAGTGCCATTCCGGATGGTAGCCGGATACCTTATCGACGCTATCTTTTTTGAATGGAAATACAAGAAGTGGCAGTCGTTTCTCTCCGCCAAGGGTCAGTCCCGGGATTTTAACAGCCCCAATCTCCATCAAACTAACCACCCCCTGCCAATCAAAAAGGTTTTCGTTCACGAATAAAACGCCCTTTTTACCTTGGGGTATCAAGATCTTTTCAAACTGCCGGTTTTGGGGCAAAATCACATATCCCTCGTTTCGCAGAGCGGAAATGGTTGCTGAAAGGGTTTCACGCGCAAAAATCTTTATCTTTTTTATCGCGTGAGCGTAACTTTCATTTCCTTCGGACAGCCCATCCAAGCCAACGATCACCATGTTGATGGTTTTGACTTTTTCGGCATCGGAAAGATCGGGGTTGTCTGCGATCCGCAAAATCATGTGCTGAAGAGCCAGTTGAAAATTGGATATTTCTCCCGGTTTCAGGCGTTCGGGAATGCTGATCTGATCTCTCGACTCCCCCGTATCCAAAAGAGAGCCGAACTCAAGAAGCAAACCTCCGGCAACCGTGGCTGAACCGGAAATCTCCGCCGGAATATCCACGGCCATAATCACCTCGCCATTCCTTGCAAAAGATACCCGGTGCGGCAAAGACTCATCCTGAACCACCTTGACACGGGCAAGCTCCGACTGGGAGGCAGCACCGCTTAAAAATTCAGGATGCTTTGAACCTTGCTTAGGGACAAACATGCGAGAAAGCGTTTTGGCGTCCATGCCGGCGCCATTGTCGACTATCATCAAGGTATGATCTTCCAAAATGACTTCGACTTGCTCTCCCTCATCTCGGTCTTTGGCTTCAGGGATGGATGGAGACACAATTTCTCTTTTATTTTTAAAACCATTCACTTCTCGAGGAATTGCGTTCTCCGCCGTTTGGGTGGTAATGCGGACCCGCGTCACGTACTGAAAGCGCCGATGAATGCCTTCCGCGACGCCTTCTTGGGAATTGCGGCGATCATCATCCCTCTGATTGTCCGTGCGCGGAATAGCCGATTCGGTAGTTACGCGCACAACGGTGCCATGCAAGAGAGTTTTGCCGGCGATTCTTTCCAACTCTTTCGATGATATTTGCTTAATCTCAATGTATAACTGCCCCTGGACATCTCGTAGAATGGTGAGCTGATAAGAAGTTCCATTCTTCGACGTAAAAACGTCTATTCTGTCTTTGCCGGTAGCCCCAAGCCAATCCACGATTTGCTTCACTCCCTTGCCGAATTGCCCAATATTCAAACCCAAAGCATCAAGACTGTTTGAAACAGCTTCGTAGATGCTTTGAGCGCGAGGATTTTTGTTTTGGCCGACGATTTCGATGGCAAGCCTTGGATCTTCGTAAGTGTCCGCATTGATCAAATCAATAACTTCTTTGTCATAACGGCCGTTGGCAAGCGCCTCATAAATCGCCGCATAGTCTCGTTCGACAGAACCTGACCTAGAGATCTCCAAATATTGGAGTGTTTTATTCAATTGCGTTTCGGAAAGAAGTTTTTCAGCCAATCTGTTTTGGGCATGAACGAAGTGCTCCAAATCCACTCCTTGAAATTGCTCATTGGGATCACGGTACTCAAAAGCGACCTTGCCTTTCCTTATGGTTTCGGCGGCAGGATTTGACGTCGCCATCCGCGCTCCACTTCCGCCTTCCGCCGTCAGCCTTCCGCCTGTTTCTATCGCCATCCGCGCGCCTGATCCGGTAATTCGTGACAAAATTTTTTCGGTATTCGTTATGCCCAATCGTTTAAGATGCTCCACAATTTGCCGGCGAAAAATCCCAAGCTGTATTTTTTCCTCACGAGTTAGTTCTGTGGGATTAATCGCTCTGAAAGCTAGAAAAGTCGTAGTTCCCGCGTCCGAATATCGTTCCCATTGCATCCAATACGCACTAGATAAAATACGCAAGTCCACGTCCATGATATTCGCTAAATGGGTTCGGATATGGGTCAAAAGTTTTTTTCGGTTTTTATATTCGTTCATCGCCTCATCCAAAGCGTTTTTTGCGGCGTCTGGACCGAGTCGGCGAAAAAGCACACGGTATTCTCGCTCGGCAAAATGCGAACGTTCATCCGAAGTGGGCCTAACAATAGAGTCCAGATCCCGTTTCCGTAAAAGTTGTTCCCGTTTCAGTAAAAGTTGTTCAAGAAATGAATCGCTGACCCGGGAAAGCGAGTGATTTTGAAGACGAATAGCGGCTTCCGAAGAAGAGACTGAGGCGAGACGGCCTAATTCGTGCGGAGCGGAAATATAAACCAGCGAATAACTCAAAACCAGAGCGCCGGCTGTTAAAAGGGCATGCTTCAAAAATGAAGTCCAGGGAACGGCCCGGCCGCGTATCCAGAGAGAAATAACCTGTCCTGCCCTTACGGCTGTCAAGACTCCTTGATGCAATAAAAATGCCGCATTCAACGCAAAAACGCCGGACACGATTTTTCCTTGAGGCAGATTTTCCCACACTATCTTTAAGTAACCATAATCGCCATTGACCCCTTCCAGGCCAAACGTCTCAAGCTTCAGCCAATCAGTAAGAAAATACAGCGAATGGAAAATAAAATATCCGGATGCGGTCACATAAAGAACCTTGGGTACCCATTCCCGGACAATAGCTTTCACCTTTACCTTCCAATCGACTGTGGATAATTCCTCATTGGAAACGGACGGATAACGCTGTTGGAACCAGGCCGCGAATTTTATAGCCGTCAGCGCCCAAAAAAGATCCATATACCCGGGGTAAGCGGCGGAAGCGGCATCGCCATAGTCGTGTCCAAAAAGGGGCTCAAATACTTTCCATCGGGCAAAATCAGCGATGGCATTGATGACGCTCTCAAAAGCCCCCAAAAACGCGTTGACCGGCGCTATCGAACTCAAGAAAGTATAAACCCAGTCCGGCATGTCCATTCGCCCCTCTTTCCAGCTCCAGGAGTTGCTCCCATGGGAAAATTCATGCGCGTACCAAGTCATGGTGAAACCTTTCAAGATGGCGAACAGCTCCTGAATCGTCATGACAATCGTAATAAAAATAGAGGCTATCCAGGTAAATTGAGAGGACTTGCTTAGCCGGGTGTCGGACCGAATCGATTCATACAAAGCGCCAAAAAACAAGGCAGAAAACATTCCAAAAGCAATGCTGTAACCCCATCTTAAAATTTGTCCGGTAACTAACAAATTGGCATTGTCATCCATGGGCATTACCGGCAGTTTGGCCATCCAATAAGTGGCGTGCAATCCAAGCGTTCCCACCACATAACGGATCACATTTTTCACCGATCGCGCCCACGGCTCCGTTTCGTTGCTGTCAGGTTTCAAGCTCATCACCACTACGTTTATGGCAATCATCATCAAAAATCCTATGCCGTAGAACGCGCCCATCATCCCGAGCACCTCAGACCAACCCGCCATCCGCGCGGGGGCGACTTGGTTGGTTTTCTCCGCGTGCTCTTGGCTACGGAAGAACAACCGTTTGCGCATGTCATCAAGCGTATAAGCTTGCGCCCATGTCATCGGCTGCCATTTAAATTCATTTGCGACGGCAACCGCCTTATCACTCAATTCATTCACCGTTGTCGAAGCATGGATCAGGAAGTAAATGTTAGCGCTGTTTTTTTCACCCTCTAAAATACTTGTTTGAACACCTGGAAACTTGGAAGACAGAGATTCAAAAACCAGTCTATTTTCATGTGAGAGCGACCCATAATCTAAAGCGATGAAAGCCCGCCCATCTCCACTGACATCGAAGTTCTTCCGATTGGCGCTTGAAGACCTTGTTTCAATGTTCAAGTCATAAAAGATTTCTGCGGCTTTCACGAGCGGCTTTTCCACAAGATTCCGTATCTGAGCACGTTTCAATATTGTCGTAACGCTCTCCTCTATAGGCTTAACTTTAAAAACTAGTCCGCCGCCACCGGCACTCGCATTAGCCAACCTTCCGCCTTCGGCCTTCGGCCTTCCGCCTGTTTCTGTCGTCAACCTCGCTCCATCCGAGTCCGAAAGCTTATGGACAACAGCTGCCCATCGACCGTTGCTAAACCTGTATGGGACTCCTCCAACGTTTAGAAAATTTTCTTCGAGAATTTTCAATCCCTCAACGTGAGATTGATATTTTTTTCCCTCTCCCGAGCCAGTATGAGCCAGGCATTCATGGGGGTCCCGGAAATACTGGATAAGATCGGGATGGGTGAAACTCTCCTCTATCGGCAACGTTAGATGTGAAAAATTTACTCCATCCATATTTCTGATTTTTCGAATAACGGCGTCAAGCCCTTCTTTCTTGATTGAAAAAATTGCTTCCGGATCATGAGCCACGCCATGAGCGTCCCTATAACTAACGTAGCCGTTGGCTCTCAGAAACCGAATCCAGTCGGCCACCGGCAAAGTCATGTCTTCGCTGCCCTTCGCTTTCATTGTCGAAAGTTTGTGCAGTAATTCATGCGCGACCACCGTAGCCGTTGACCGCCCTCTCCGTACGTTTAAAGCTATTCCTCCGCGATCCCATAAATCGGCTTGGCCCAACACGTGGTCGGAAAGAATTTTAAATTCCATCAGGATAGGTTTTTCGGCCTTGCGCAATAATCCCTCGGGCACTTCCCTAATCACTCTCAAAAGTTCTTCCAAAAGCCTCTGCTGTTTCTGTTCATCGTCGCCCGAACTTTGAGGGTAAATACGCAAATCGATGTTCCTAGCGCGGGCATCGATATGCGCCTGCGCCGCGCCTTTTGCGACCTCAATAGCCGTCTGAGCAATCGTTCGTAGCGCGGCCGATCGCGGGTCTTTCGGATCGCCTGTGGGAACTTGCAAGAGCCTATCTTCTTGGATAGCCTTGAAAAACTCCGATAAAGATGCTTCTTTCCGTTCATAAAATATCGAAAGTTGTCTGGAAATAGTGTCGTTAAATACCTCTCGAAAATGAGCCGCAGCCTGGGCTCTCCCCGCAGATTCCGTTTCTGCGAGCTCTCTCTCCGCACGTTCCTGATAGTACCGGTCCGACCGCTCGCGGCCGAGCTGTTGATGCTTTTCCTCCACGGCGGAGGATCCGCCGCGGGCCAATTCCCTCATCGAATCGCGCATGAGAAAGACTTTGCCAGCTCCTTTATTGTCAAGAATCAAAGTCTTATCTTGGGAAAGTGTAAATAAAAATCCATAGTCCGTTTCATGGCTTTCTCCCGATCGCAATTTTATTACTTCCTTATTATCCAAAAAATAGATCTCAATCAGATTTTTTCCCTCACTATAAGACACCTGAACCCGAACAAAAGGTTGAAGAAAATGCCGCTTAAGAACCAGACTCATCTTCACCAACCCTCCCTCAAACGCTTTTAGGGGGATTGAAATACGTTGCGGAAGACCGACTACGGGATAACCGAATTGATATTCACCTAAATCAGTAAATTGGCTCTCAAATGGAGATCCCTTCTCGGAAGCCATCCGCGCGCCTTCCGTCTCCGGTCTTCCGCCTGTTTCTTCCACCGCCCGCGCTGTGAATTTTTGGCTTACCAAATCCAGAAATACCGGGTTAGTTAAAGGCACTCTGTTGCTTGTCATAATCCCAGCGATTGTAAAATAACTCTGGGGCGTAAACTTTTCGCTAACAGTGTGGCCTTCTTCAATGATTCTTCGATAATGTTCCCAGTCACTCTGATCAATTTGATTTTTTTTGAGCTCGATTATCAGAGAGTCGGCCATCCGACCTAACTCTGCGTCAGCATCGGGAGATTCAGGATCACTCAAAGTGGCGCCATAAAAATCTGGGTGTTCGGGTTTGTAAATTCGGCGGTTGTCTTCTATCTCATTCCCATCTTCGAGCCAAATCTTTTCATCTACAAAACTGCCAAAGCGATATCCGACTAGTCCTGTCGACTCTAGCCCGCCAAAACGTTTGTCCCCATTTTTTCCATCAGAACTCCATTGGACATTGGAATTATTGCGCAGACCCTTTAATGCCAATGCACGTTCAAGTGTATTGCCAAAATCCGCCGCGGCCTCTTCATAAGTCCGGCCGGGACTTAAACGCCGCCCATCTGTTTCCATAAAATAAATGGTGATACCTTTTCCTCTTTGTGTTCCTCTCAATTTACCTAGCGCACTTAGTCCTCCAATCACCTTATGTCCAATATTCATTTTGTTAAGCACTGGCAACATCACATTCAATACTTGGACCGCATTTTCTTCTGTCAATATGACATGGAACTTCCAGCCTTGAGCATGCGGTTCTTGGTCCAGATGAATATTCGGGGAAACGCGCCAATCATGATATGACTCATATTCCCTCAAGCGGCTTAAAATTGGGTCGTCTTTTGCGACCCTCGCACCGGATGGATTGGCGTCATTTAAAAGATCACTGAGTCGGCCATTCCCCAACCGTGAAGCAACCAGCGCCGCGCGGAGGCCGTCGGAGTTTTTATGCGGCCGGGCGCCGTCGGAGGCCGTTTGGACCGTTTTGGTCTCCTTTTGAACCGGCGCGAGGAGGATTTTTTCGTATTTCTTCTGGTTGGTTTCGGAGGTCACGTGCGGCGTGAGGATGACGTAGGAATAGCCGCGCTCCCGGAGAAGCTTCTTCAAATGCGGCGTGTGGTAGCCGCCGGCAATAAGAACAGCCGCCTTCGGCGGCTGGACAATGGATAATGGAGAATGGAGAATGGATGGTTTTGATTTTTGTTCTCCACTTTCCATTTTCCATTCTCCATTTTCCATAATCTTGTCTATATTCCTCACAAATGCATAATCCCTTTGGGCTACCGAGCCGTAAAAAGCCTCCAGCGACTTTTTGCCGTCCTCCAGAAGCTCCTCGTAAGGGATCATGTCCTCGAAGTAACCTTCCTCCGCCAATTTCCGGTTGAGGAAGGCGAGGTACGAAATCGTGGCAAAGTCATGCTCATTGACTTTAAAAAGCCCAAACTCCTGCGTCGACATCTGAATACGATAGGCGGTTTCCAGCAAACGAACATACCGGTCAATCGCCCGAATCAATCGAGCCTCTTCAGAGGGGTCAGACCCCTGTGGATAACCCAAAGTTATTAACAGGGGTCTGACCCCTGTTAATAACTTAAGATATAATTTCTCCTCTACTTTCTCCATTTCGTCTAGGGTTTTGTCCAACTCCACAGACTGAAATTGGGTTAGGTATTCCTGGTACCGGAGAAGATGCGGGTATTTTTCGAGAGAGATGCCCTTCTTTCGGGCGTTATTAAAAGTATTCTGGAAGAGGGTAAAACGAGAGGTGTCAGAGATTGCCGCGCCCGCCTTTGGCGGGCTCGCAATGACATTGAGTTCTTCCAGCAGCGCCGCGTGTTCTAAGTTAGCCAGATTGAAATCGATGAGTTTTTCTTTTTGCTTCAAAGCGGCGAGTTTTTGAACGTTGGGGAATTTTGAGAGATCGATATGTGTCTTTTCCGTAAGGTCCAAAAGTTTTTCTAAAATAACGTTTTCTTTTACCTGACTACCGACTACTGTCTTCTGTCTACTTTCTTTTTCATATTCCAAAAGTTCCTTCGGATAATACCTATTTTTCAGCTTCTCAATTCCCAGACGGATTTGCGCGAGGTAATTGAGTATGGCCTCCCGCTTTCCGGCCAGGGCCGCGTAATCTTTAAGGCTTTGGAGATAAAGGTCGCTGTCCTCAACGCCGATGATTTGCATGGGGAGATCCGAGGTCAGATTGAGATATTCTTCGCCGGCGATGTTGCCTTGGACGAGGTGGCTTCGCGCGACGCGTTTCCAAACTTCCGGCGCGGCGGTGTTTTTATAAGACGTTAGGGAGCAGTCCCCCTCTCCGCCTTCGGAAAAAACCAGTAAAGGGGATGAAAAATATTTCTGCCCGATAGCCTCAAGAGTTTTAGCCAGGTTCTCCTGGCCGGAGAGATTGGAATGCGCGTCTTGAATATGGATAATGAGCTTGCCATTGGATCCGCGGTGAAATTCTTTGAGAGAAGAAAATTCGGACGGCATTTCTAAACGACTGGGATCCATGACAATGTCGTTCACGCGTAAGCGGGAATCAACCGGATCCCCGCCAAGAGATGGCGAGGATGATAAGAGAGGCGCCGCCCAGGCAAGCTCTTGAACAACAAAAGCCGCCACCAGCACCAACGCTATGCTTTTTAAAACAACTTTTATTTTGCGCATCTCTTTTTAGTCATTAGGGTTATGATTAAATTAAGTGTACATGATAAAAAGTAAATTTACAAATTTTTTATTTATCGTAAGTATATAATATCCAATGACTTACGATTAATTATTCTATTGATTTACCTGGTTTGTCTTGTTACAATAAAATCCATTCGAATAAAAAGGAGACTCTTAATGCCTGAAACCGTGTCTTTGGATGGTTTTACCATCGGTTTATTCGCTCTTCGGTGGCTTCATTTTATCTTCGGCATCATCTGGATCGGGCATCTTTACTTCTTCAATTTTGTGAACGGCCCCTTCCAAAAAACGCTGGACGCCGGTACCAAGAAAATCGTGGTGCCCCAGCTCATGCCGAGAGCTTTATGGTGGTTCCGGTGGGGGGCGATGATCACCTTCGTCACCGGCTGGCTGTACATCCTCACCAAGCTTCACCTGAATCAGGCCTGGCTGACAGGCCCCGGCGGTCTTTTCACCTCCACCTGGGGTCAATGGATCACCCTGGGCTCGGTTTTTGGAAGCGTCATGTGGTTCAACGTGTGGTTTGTGATCTGGCCCGCGCAGAAGAAAATCATCGGCTGGGTCAAAGCGGGACAATCGCCTCCGGAGATGGCTGCGCTAGTCGCCAATGCCGGAAAAAGGTCGCGCGTCAACACTTATCTTTCCGTGCCGCTTCTATTTTTCATGGCCGCGGCCAGCCATTACCCGTCTTTTGATGTGATCTCGGTCGTTGTGGCGCTGGCCGTGGGCTTTGGCATCGCGTATCACTTCATCAACAAGGTCGGACCGAAGGTGGGAGCAAACTTCTAATCGTCATCGAACGCTCTTATTGACCAACGGTTAAGTAATGTCATTTCGAGCGTAGCGAGAAATCTTCCACAAGATTCTTCGGCGCTTCGCGCCTCAGAATGACAGAGTTAGGGTTTTCTTCTCTCGGGGTTCAACGCGGATTGTCTGCGATTGGACCCCGAGTTTTTCATGCCAGGCTTCGATGAGATATTCTCCCGGCGGCAGGTTTTTGATTTCAAAATTCCCCTGGGCATCGCTGACGGCAAAGTAAGGGTGCGGCAATACTCCCACATACCCCAGCATCCAGGGATGCACGTCGCACTTTAACGTCACCATCACTTCCGGTGCCGAAAATGTTTTCTTGGTTTTCATCCCCTGAAACGGCAATCCCAGATTAAACCCTGACGAATTTTTTGAAAAAGAGTGAATGTTGTGTAATGTGGGGTCTTCGTTGAGGAAAATAACCTCTTGCCCCACCTGAACCCCCGCCACATGCGGAACATACACACATCTTTTATTGCTGATGGTCACAGGTGTCGCTGGAGTTGGAAAGCTCATTCCTTCCAAACCTTCTTTGACATACACAAAGGCATTTTGAAGATTGCCATTCTGAACCATCAGCTCTTCTGAATGAAGGGGTCCCTTATGAAACGCGGAACACTCCGGATTGCCCTTAATGAAAAGCTCACGAGCCGGCGGCGCTTCCCCGGCAAACGTCACCTTCCCGCTTAATGTTGCCGCAGTGGCAGGGTCAAACGCAGAGGCTACCGGCGCTTCCGCAGCCATTGGCAACGGCGCAGTCTCTTCTTTTTTTCCACATCCCGAAACAACAAAAACCATAAAAAAAAGAATAATGCCTATTGTTACGGGTGACGCGGAGTCGGGGCGCCCATTTTTCGCAAGGGATACACTTGCGAAACAATGGGCTGACGCAGCGGCAGGACCCGTCACAATAGGCATTATTCTACCTTTATGGTTAAAATTAAGTCGCCTGGATGATGGCATGTCGGACAATTTTTTCCTTGTCTGGCTAAACGCAGTTTCTTTCCCGACAGGATGCCGGGAGGAATTTTGACGGTGATTCGCTTTCCATCGCCCGCCGTAAAACTAACTTCCCCGCCCTTTTGCGCCCGAAACTTAGAGATTCTCAAAGTGGCGCCCACATCCGATGAGGCTTCCGCGGGATAATCCTCCGCCGACGAGCCTCCCCCAAAAATATCCTCAAAACTCCACATCCCACCCGAAAAATGACCGCGGGATCTCCCCGATCCGCCGCGAAATTGGCGGAGCACTTCCTCAAAATCAAAACCCTGCGCCCCCTGGAAACCGCGCTGGCCTCCGCCGCCATAAGCCCCTTGCGAAAAACCGCCTTTTTTGTAGTTATCGTAGTCGGCGCGTTTTTTGGCGTCGCTGAGAACGTAGTAGGCTTCCGAGATTTCCTTGAATTTCTCTTCAGCGGACTTGTTGCCGGGATTGGCGTCAGGGTGATGTTTTTTAGCGAGATTCCGGTAAGCCTTTTTGATATCGTCTACCGAGGCTTTCTCGGAAACGCCTAAAACCTGATAATAATCCTTACCGGACACTAGCCGCGACTTGAACGTTTTGCCGGCCGCCGTATTTGGCATGCCAGGGTTTGGCGCCGTGCTCAAGCGCTTGGTTCAGGGCTTGAATATTTTTGACACCGCGATCCAAGAGCCAGGCTTCCAAAGCCTTAACGCCTTCTTTGGCATAAACCGGGATGCCGTCTTTCCAAGTGGCCCGGCCGCAAAGAACGCCCGCGAAATTCACTCCCGCCGAAATGGCCAGTTCTAGACTCTCGCGAAATATCTCGTCACTCACGCCGGCGGATAGATAGATAAAAGGTTTTTTCGCGCAGGCGTCCTGGCGCTTGAAAATCGCCTTGGCCTCGGCCCAATCATAGGCCGCTTCTTTTCCGTTAAAAGCCTTGGAGCCTTTCAGATATTTCACATCGACCGGAATTTCCACTTTCAGCACGTCGACTTTGTATTTGTCCTTCGAGAACTCTTCCATGCTTTTGATGACCACATCCGGCTTGATCTTGGCATAGGCCAAATCCTTAGCGTCTCCACCGGCTGGATCATAACCAACGAATTCTAAAAAGAAAGCGATATCCGCCTCTTCGCACTCGCGGCCGATGCGTTCCATGATTTCGTGTTTGCGCTGGTTGACTTTAGGATCATCAAAAGGGCTGTAATAAAGCAGCACTTTGACGCAATCCCCGCCCTCTTCCTTAATGCGCTTGGCGCTGTAGCCTTCGATAAATGTGGGAATTCGGCCTTTGCTCGTGTCATCATAACCGGTTTTTTCATAAGCGAGCAATAGCCCAGCGTTTTTGGAGCGGGCTTTGGCGGCCGGAAGGCCAAACTCGGGATCCAGGAGAATTGCCGTAGCGTGCGGTGTCAGAACTTTCGTCACCGCCACTTTAAACTCGCTCAACATCGCGGGGGTCACCTGATCATCACTGACTCCCTTGGCCTTGGCGATCGATTTTTGCAGCGAACCGCGCTGGTCCATCGCCGCCGCGCGAATCACGCCGTTCTTGTCGGAAACGGCCTCTAAACTTTTTAGTTTGCCTTCAGAAATGGTGATCACTTTTTAACGCTCCTTGTTTTTTTAAATTATACACTAAACCGAAAATGCATGATATCCCCATCCTGCACCACGTATTCCTTGCCTTCCAAACGAAACCGCCCGTTTTCCCGGGCCCCCTGCTCTCCCCGAAACTTCACAAAATCCTCATAAGCCATGACTTCAGCCCGGATAAAACCCTTTTCAAAATCCGAATGAATCGCCCCAGCCGCTTCCGGGGCCCGAGCCCCGGCGTGAACCGTCCAGGCCCGGTTTTCGGTTTCCCCCACCGTAAAAAAAGTAATCAGCCGCAACAGTTTATAGCCTTCGCGGACCAACTGCTCCAAACCCGATTCCTTCAGATTCATCGCTTTCAAAAACTCATCCCGCTCGTCGGCTTCGAGTTTTGAAATCTCTTCCTCCACCTTCCCGCTCAAGGCGATCACCGCCGAACCCTCTTCGCGGGCCTTCTGACGCACCGAGGCCAGCGCCTGTGTTTCCGCCTGCCCCAGCTCCTCCTCGGCAATATTGGCCGCGTAGAGAATCGGCTTGGCCGTCAGGAAATTCACATCCCTCAAAAGCTCTTTTTCCTCGGGCGCGAGGTCTGTTTGCAGCGCCGTTTTTCCGTCATTAAAATTTTTCTCAAATCGCGTCAAGATCGCGATCACCTGCGCTACTTTTTTGTCGCCCGCTTTGGCCGCTTTTTCCAGCCGCGTTTTGTGCTTTCCCAATATTTCGATGTCTTTGAGAATCAATTCCGTTTTGATCACCTCAATATCCCGCAAGGGGTCGACGCTGCCGCTCACATGCACGATATCCTTGGACTCAAAACAGCGCACGACCTCGATAATGGCGTCGACTTCCGCGATGTGCCCCAAAAACTGATTGCCCAGTCCTTCTCCCTGGCTGGCTCCCGCGACAAGTCCGGCGATGTCCACAATCTCGATGGAGGTGGAGACCACTTTTTTGGTGGGGACGATTCGCGTGAGAAACTCCAGCCGCTTGTCCGGCACGGCAACGACGCCGATATTGGGGTCAATGGTGGCGAAAGGGTAATTGGCCGCCAGAACGCTTGAGCGCGTGAGCGCGTTGAAAATCGTGGACTTGCCAACATTGGGCAGGCCGACAATGCCGCATTTAAAACCCAAATTATGAACTCCTTAAGAAAATAAGTTTACGCACGAAGCACGAAATCCGAAGCACGAAACAAACTCCAATTTTTCAAATTTCAATGCTCTAAACCTCTTGTTTGATATTTTGGTCATTTTAATTTTGAATTTGTTTCGTGCTTCGTGCTTCGGATTTCGTGCTTATCTTTTGCGAACCGATTAAAAGTATCCGCCCCTGTGCCCATTTCGGGAATATTGCTCCGGGCCGCGGCCAGGATTTTCAAAAAGGCGGGCTCAATCGGTTCGCGGCGGTAAGGCTGGACCAATTCCATCGCCCGAGCGGCGAACTTCATGCACTGCACCGGCTCAATGCCGGAAATGTCATCAAAAAACCAGCCGCAGCTGGTGAACATGAAAAGCGAAAACTTCTCCGCTTCCAGCAGCGACCAGAGCTTGGCTGCTTCATCGCCGGAGATGTCTCGGCGGGCATTTTTAGCCAGTAATCTTTTTTTGGACTCTTCCGACCCATCCAGCATCACATCAATATAATCATCCCGCGCCTGCCAGGGGTCGTTCAGAAAATCTCCGGTTTCCGTCTCGAAAACTCGGTCGACGATTCCTTGCAGATGATGGAATGCCTCGCGAAGCGGGCCGCGCCATTTTTGATGGGTCTTATGGTGAAAATCGATGCGGCATCCGCAATCCGAGCGCCAACGCTCTATGCCATGCGAACAGCTCCAGGAACTCTCTTCGTGAATATCCGCTTCCCAATAAGAGCCGTAACGACTTAAAAACTCGGCATAATTGGTGATATCGGCGAGTTTTTGATCCTGCACTTTCTTCAGCGCGTAGGCAACCGCCATTTCTCCGAAAAGATGATGATGCCCAAAGGTTTCGCCATCGGTCGCGGTGGAAACTAAAAGCTCCCGGCCATCGCGGTGTCCAAAAGCCCCCATCAACCGGTTCACAAAATTATCTCCGTTTTGCAAGAGACCTTGAAAAGCCACCGCGCGGGAAACCGGCCCATCATAAAAAAAGAGGTGAAATTGCTTCCCACGGTCGAGAAAAATACGGTAAACCCGTTTGGGATCAACGGATTCATGATGCGTGTAATGCCAACGCGAGCCAAAACCGATATGGCGCACTTTTTTGGCCTGGTGAGGCGCCAACACCGTAAAAAGAATGCCCTGCTCGGCCAAAATATTCAGCGTTTCCCGGTCCACCGCCGTTTCGGAAAGCCACATTCCTTCGGGCTTCCGACGGTAATGAAATTCAAAATCACGTATCCCCCACACCACCTGCGTAATCTTGTCCCGCCTGGAAGCCAGCGGCATGATGACGTGATTGTAAACTTGCGCCATCGCGTTGCCGTGTCCGCTGCGCCTTAAAACGCTTTGACGATCGGCGTCAATGATAGCCCTGTAGGTTTCAGGATTTTTGCGCTTCAGCCAGGAAAGCAGCGTAGGACCGATGTCAAAACTGATCTGGCTGAAATTATTAACATAATGCGCCGGTTTGCCCTTGCCATCCAAAATCGGCGCGCGCGCATTGGCCTCATAGCACTCCTTGGCGACGCGCTCATTCCAATCATGATAGGGCTTGGCGGATTCTTCCTTCTCCACTTCACCCGTCCAGGGATTCTCACGCGGCGGCTGATAAAAATGCCCGTGCACACAAATAAACTTTTTCATGGCTTCATTTTACCATACGTTTTACACGAGGCCGGGTGATTTGGACCCAAAAAGGAACCGTCCCTAAGCCCAAAGGCGGAACCTGCATCTGGCCCGCCCGGCAGATTCGCTTAGCGCCCAGTTTCAGAAAACGCTTCTCAAGTCTTTTTCGTTCGGAAGGCAAGGCCTCCAAAGCCACCGTGGACAAAGCGGCATGCAAATGTTCCAGATTCCAGAACACGCTCTCTCTTTTTTCAAAGCCTCGAACCAAAAAAGGCCGTTTTAGCGTTCGTGAAAATTGCCGGGGTGAAACCTCGCCCCCGCTTTCAACATAAATAACGGCCGGCGAATGGCAGCCTCTTCCGGCCATCATCCAAATATCATGCGCCGTTTTTTTAGATAGCGACGGAATATTTCTTTTGGTCATGACGGAGCGTGTATAAAAACCGATGCCTTCTTGACGCCCATAGCCCGCAAAAGCTTTTCGCGGGGGCAAGACTTTTTGAATCTCAGCCAGTGTCCGGTCACTCCCAAAAGCGATCACAAGATCGGCCTGACGGTAATAACGCCGTAAAGAACTTTTCTCGGAAAGAAATAAATGACCTGCGGCCAGATGAGGAGCGTGGGCCCGAAGCGATTCCCGATAAATATCCAAAAAACCCTCATCACGCCTGGATAATTTGCAAATATTTCTGCTTTGGGTCAACAATCCAAAAACAAAACTGAGAATGGCTGGATTGGGAATATTGGCCGGAAGAATATGAAGAATCGTTTTGGGCGGATTTTTTACTCCGCGGCCCAAAAGTTTTTTCATTTTTGCCTGGCTTAAATCTTTAAAAATACCGTCAATGACGGCCTCTGCCTGCGCTCGGCTAAAACCGGAACGCCCGGTCAATCGCTGAATGGCTTTTTTTCGATAAGGATATCCCTTTTCAAGCCACCGCTTTGAAAGATCCGCTATCTTTTTGATATCACTCATGACAACAAAAACTCTTCGTAAGTCATCGAGCAGCCGCGAATGTCGGCCTCCGGCGCTCTCCCCAAAAGCTCAAACCCTCCGTCTCTGGCAATGCCCACATCCTCCGTTTGGATGGCCATCACGGACCCGAGATTGGCTAGGTCAAAATGCCTCAAAAGCCCCTTTTCTCCTTTTTTAGCCTCTTTTCCGGTGGCGGGATCGATCACCAGCGTCCGCGTCCAGGCCGGCCCTTGAAACGGCTGCCGGTTCACGCTATAAAACTGGCTGGAAAGCTCCGTCATGCCGTATTCGCTCACGCAACACTCCGGCCGGATGCCCAATCGTTCGCGGCATTCCTTGTAAAGCGCTGTTTTGGAAATTTGTTTCGCCTTCCCCTTAAAACCGCCGGTTTCCATGAGACGGCTTCCGGAAACAAGTTGAAGCGCGAGCTTTTTAGATTTGAGAGACTCCAGAAAAATTTGAAGCGAAAACGCCGTCGCCAGAATCACAACCGGACCTTTTTCATTTCTCAAATCACGCGCCAATCGTTCGGATAAAATTTTACCGCCTCGGACATAAAACGTGCCCTCCGGTTTTGAAAAATGGCGATTCACCGCTCCCATCATGTAAGACAGCGAGGAATCCCTGGCCTCATCCGGGGAAGATGTGAGAAAAAAGAAACGCCGCTTCTTCCGGTCGGACAATATATATTGTTCAAAATTCGGCAGGATCGCGGCTTCATAAAGTTTGAGCGTATCAAAAAAATGAGCGCCCTTGCTTTCGCGTGTCGTGCCGCTGGTACGGAATATTCTGACGGCCTTTTTCACGGGAAAGGTGGCCAGCACCAATTCTTTAAACCCATCCGTCGGCATGGCCGGAATTTCTTTCCAACTCTTTAAAGCGCCCGGCCTTTTACCCTCAGCCCGGCAGAAATTCCCGTAATGCTCATTATTTTTAAACTGGTAGACAAAAAGCTCCAGCGCCAGCGCCTCAAAATCAAAAGGTTTTTGGATGAATTGGAGAATCTTCTTTTCTAAGCGATTTTTTTGAGGATTTTTTCGAATTGCTGGACGCAAAAGGTGATCTCTTTCTCGGAAATGACAAAGGGAGGTGTGATGGAAAGAACATTATGGTTTTCGCCTGCGGAAAGAAGGACTATTCCCTGCCTTAAACACTCTTGGATAAATGCCCTGGTTTTCAGCGTGGCCGGTGCCTTGCCTTCAACGAGTTCCACGCCGATCATGAGCCCGCCGCCGCGCACATCCCCTATCAGAGAGTGTTTTTCCTTAAGCTTCCAAAGTTCTTTGCGGAAGAAATCTCCCAGCGCTTTGGAGCGGTCGACAAACCTTCTTTCCTCTATTTCCTTGATCACCGCCAGCGCCACAGCCGAGCCCAGAGGATGGCCGACAAAAGTGCTGGTGTGAATCGCGTCTCCGGTCGACGGCCCCCAAGAATGCATGACGCGCGTTGAACCGACGCAAACCGATATCGGAAAACCGGCCCCCATCCCCTTTCCCAAACACATCAAGTCGGGCACAACGCCGCTTTTTTCAACGGCAAACATCGAGCCTGTCCGGCCGAAACCGGTAAACACCTCATCCGCGATGAGAACAATGGCCTCCTCATCACAAAAAGCCCGCAAACTCTTTAAAAAATCAGGTGGCGCGACACGAATCCCTCCGCGGCCTTGAATAGGCTCGATAATAATAGCGCCGACTTGATGCGGCGAACGGCGGGCCTGCTTCACCAGTTTTTGGACAGCTTTGATATCAGCGAAAGGCGCAAAAAACACATGCTTGCCCAACTGCTTTTCAAAGGGCCTCCTAAAATCCGCGCGGTGCGTGACATTAAGCGCGCCGTAATTCAGGCCATGATAAGCGCCCTCGAAGGCGATGACGCCGGTTTTTTTAGTGTGCATCACGGCGGTTTTTAAAGCCGTCTCAACAGCCTCTGCGCCGGTGGATGAAAAAAAACTTTGATTGAGATTGCCCGGTGTGATTTCAGAAAGCCGTTTGGCCAGCAGCACTTTGACTTCGTTGGGATGCACGTCCCCCAAACCATGCATCATCTCCGCCGCCTGGCGCTTCATGGCTTCCCGCACCGCCGGCGAGCCATGCCCCACGCCCATCACGCCAAAACAGCTGGTGAGATCCAAATACCGGTTTCGGTCCACATCGATAAAATTCGCCCCTTGGGCTTTCTTCAGAAAAACAGGGAAAGATTCACTGATAAACGTCAGTTGGGGACATTCGAAACGCTTGAGCTCGGCGGTCAGCTTAAGAGACTGCGGTCCGGGGATTTTCGTCCGGATTTTAGGAAGAGCGTTCTTGGGAAGCGGCTTCGGTTTCCGCCCTGTCATTCCGAGCGAACGAGCCAGGCGAGCGAGTCGAGGAATCAAGCGGATTCGCGCTCTTCCAGAAATTTCTCCGCGTCCAGCGCCGCCATGCAGCCGGTTCCGGCCGCCGTGACGGCCTGGCGGTACTTGTAGTCCTGCACGTCCCCGCAGGCGAAGACGCCGGGGACGTTCGTCGCGGTCGAGCCGGCGCGGACTTTGATGTAGCCTTTCACGTCGACTTCGATTTGGTTTTTGAAAAGCTCGGAGTTCGGCGTGTGCCCGATGGCCATGAATACGCCGCCGGTTTTTTTCTCCGTCAGGGCGCCTGTTTTTAAATTCTTCAAGATAACGCCGGTTACTTTTTTCTGCGCGGGGTCTTTGATCTCGTGAATGGTGGAGTCCCAGATGAAATCGATATTTTTATTGGCAAAAGCGCGGTCCTGCATGATTTTTGAAGCGCGAAGCGCCTCCCGGCGATGCACGATCGTGACTTTTGTGGCAAATTTGGTTAAAAACGTCGCTTCCTCAACGGCGGAGTCGCCGCCACCCACCACCATCACTTCTTTGCCTTTAAAAAAGAAACCGTCGCAGGTCGCGCAGGCCGAAACGCCATACCCCTGCAGCGCTTTCTCAGAAGGAATGCCCAGCCAATTGGCCGACGCGCCGGTAGCGATGATCACGCTCTTGGCCAAAAATTCCTTTCCCTCGGAAACGATTTTGAAAGGACGTTTGGAAAAATCAACGTTGGCGACATCCTGTTGAAGAAGTTCGGTGCCGAAACGGGCCGCCTGCTTCCGGAAAAGTTCCATGAGCTCAGGACCCATGATGCCATGCGGAAAACCCGGATAATTCTCAACCTCGGTTGTCAGCATCAACTGACCGCCCGGTTGGCCGCCCTTGGCTAGTCCTTCAAAAAGAAGCGGTTTTAAATTAGCGCGCGCGGCGTAAATCGCGGCGGTAAATCCCGCGGGGCCGGAGCCGATGATGACAAGATTCCTCGCTTCACTCGGAATGACACTCATCTTTTAAGCGCCATCGCTTCCAATCGCTTCAACCGGGCAGCCTTCTTTCGCTTCCTTGCACTGCGCCTCCTCTTCAGGAGTCGTGGCTTGCTTTTTCACATAAGAATAACCGCCGGCCTGGTTGCGATCAAAATTATTGGGCGCGGTTTGCCGGCACAAATCGCAGTCAATGCACTGCGTGTCCACATAAAACGCTCCGGGAACATTTTCCGGATATTTATTCGCTTTGTCCGCCATTGCCTCTTTACTCCTCTTTAAAAACATACACCCCTCTGTCATTTCGAGCGAAGCGAGAAATCTCATCAACAACGATTTCTCGCTTCGCTCGAAATGACAGGTAGGATTGCTATGGTAAGTCGCTTTCACCCATCAGGAACTCGTCCACCGCCCTTGCGGCCCCGCGTCCCTCATTGATCGCCCACACGATCAAGCTTTGACCACGCCGCATGTCTCCGGCCGCGAAAACCCCTTTCACATTCGTCGCGTACTTGCCATACTCGGCTTTGGCGTTCGAACGCTCATCCTGCGCCACTCCCAAACCCTTCAGCACCGTTTCTTCAGGACCCAGAAAACCCATCGCCAGCAACACAAGGCCGGCATTGAGAACTTTTTGAGTGCCCGGAACTTCCTGGGGAATGAAGCGGCCTTGATCGTCTTTTTTCCATTCAATCCGGACGACTTCCATCTGCTTCACCTGTCCCTTATCGTCACCGATGAATCTTTTGGCAGTGACCAGATATTCTCGCGGATCCTGCCCGAAAATCGCCTTGGCTTCATCCTGGCCATAATCCAGACGGTAAACCTTTGGCCATTGCGGCCATGGGTTATCGGCGGCGCGCTCCGGCGGCGGCTTGGGTAAAATTTCCAACTGCGCCAAACTCTTGCATTGATGACGCATGGAAGTGGCGACGCAATCGGTTCCCGTATCACCACCGCCGATCACCACCACATCCTTGCCTTCCCCGGAAATAAAATTTTCGTTTTTCTTCCCGTCCAATAAGCTCTTGGTATTGCCATGCAAAAACTCCATGGCAAAGTGAATGCCTTTTAGATTGCGTCCCTCAATAGGCAAATCCCGCGGCTTGGTCGCCCCGCCGCACAACACTACCGCGTCAAACTCCTTTAACAGTTTTTCGGTCGGATAGTTTTTCCCGACTTCCGTGTTCACAATAAACTGAATCCCTTCCTTAGCCAGCAAATCCACGCGCCGCTGGACAATGGCCTTATCCAGCTTGGGATTGGGAATACCATACATCAAAAGCCCTCCCACCCGATCGGCGCGCTCAAACACCGTCACGGCATGTCCTGCCCGGTTGAGCTGCGCGGCGGCGGCCAGTCCCGCCGGGCCCGATCCGACAACGGCCACT
The DNA here is from genome assembly GCA_016206805.1 of Candidatus Omnitrophota bacterium. Taxonomy (GTDB): domain Bacteria; phylum Omnitrophota; class Gorgyraeia; order 2-02-FULL-51-18; family 2-02-FULL-51-18; genus JACQQX01. Next base: position 5,349 of record JACQQX010000013.1, on the reverse strand, counting down.
TTTTTACCCGTACGAACGCTCGGCGGTTGAGCCGTAACCCATCCCTCATCAAAACCTTTATCAATGATGGAAGCTTCGATATTTTTGATGGTGACAGGCGGCTCATTGATGCCCAAAACGCAGGAACCTTCGCACGGCGCCGGGCAAACACGGCCGGTGAACTCGGGGAAATTATTCGTTTTATGCAGCCGGTCCAGCGCCTCGCGCCAAAGGCCGCGATAAACCAAGTCATTCCATTCGGGAATCAAATTATTGACGGGACAACCTTGCGCCATGCCGGCCAATAGCGTGCCCGAATGGCAAAAAGGAATGCCGCAATCCATGCACCGCGCGCCCTGCGCCGCCAGTTTCTCCTCGGGCATGTGAATATGAAATTCTTTCCAGTCCTTGACGCGGTCCTGCGCAGGGCGGTCCTGCGGCAACTCTCTTTTAATTTCCTTAAAACCGGTCGGTTTTCCCATATCATTGGGTCATTGCGAGCCCCAAAGGGGCGAAGCAATCTTTGTGCAGGCAGAGATTGCTTCGTCGCTTCGCTCCTCGCAATGACATTGAAACTCCATTGAATCAGTTCCCGCCCACGCGAGAGAGATCCCGCGCATTCTCTTCAAAAGCGGCCATGATGGCCTGATCCCCGCTCAGCCCTTGCGCCCGCACCCGCTCGACGGCCTGAATCACGCGTTTATAATCTTTGGGAATGACACGCACAAACTTGGGCGCCATCTCCTCCCAAAGGTCGAGGATTTGCTGGGCGCGAAGGCTTTTGGTATAACGCGCATGGTTTTCAATCATCGCTCGCGCCTGGGCCGCTTCTTTAGGCTCGTCCGTCATGCGTCCTATCTCCACCATTTGCTGATTGCAATGATTGGCAAAATCGCCTTTAACATCCAGCACATAGGCAATGCCGCCGGACATGCCCGCGGCAAAGTTACGGCCTGTCACGCCCAACACCACGACACGCCCGCCCGTCATGTATTCGCAGCCATGATCGCCCACCGACTCGACCACGGCATGGACGCCGCTATTGCGCACGGCGAAGCGCTCACCGGCCATCCCGTAAACATAAGCCTCGCCGCCCGTGGCCCCGTAAAAAGCGACATTGCCGATGATGATATTTTCTTCGGGTTTAAAAGAAGACGCGCGATGCGGATAGACGATAATCTTGCCGCCGGAAAGGCCCTTGCCCACATAATCATTGGCGTCGCCCTCCAGCTCCAACGTCATGCCGCGCGGCACAAAAGCGCCAAAACTTTGTCCGGCCGAACCGGTAAATTTTAAATGAATGGTGTCTTCCGGCAGCCCTTCCGGCCCATGACGGCGCGTGAGCTCGCTCCCGACAATCGTGCCGACGACACGGTTGGTATTCTTAATGGGAAGCGACGCCTTAACGGACTTTTTATCTTTTAAGGCCGGCTCGCACAATTTTAAAAGCGTCGTGTTGTCCAGCGCCTTATCGAGCCCATGGTCCTGCGGCATCTGGCAATAACGACCGACGGTGGCCGGAGCTTCCGGCTGATAAAGAATTTTTGAGAAATCCAGGCCCTTCGCCTTCCAATGTTCGACGGCCTTCTTCGCGTCAAGCCTATCCACGCGCCCGATCATTTCATTGACCGCGCGAAAACCAAGGCCCGCCATGATCTCCCGCATTTCCTCGGCGATAAACTGCATGAAATTAACCGCGTGCTGCGGGTCTCCGGTGAACTTCTTGCGCAATTCCGGGTCCTGTGTCGCTACGCCGACCGGACAAGTGTTCAAATGGCAAACGCGCATCATGATGCAGCCGAGCGTCACCAGCGGCGCTGTGGAAAACCCAAACTCTTCGGCGCCCAACAAAGCGGCGATCACCACATCGCGGCCGGTTTTAAGCTGTCCGTCCGTTTCCACGGCGATGCGGCTGCGCAAATTATTCAAAACGAGTGTTTGATGGGTTTCGGCAAGGCCCAGCTCCCACGGAATGCCGGCATGTTTGATGCTGGAAAGCGGCGAGGCGCCCGTCCCCCCGTCATAACCGCTGATCAAAACCACATCCGCGTGCGCTTTGGCCACACCGGCGGCAATCGTCCCCACACCGACTTCGGCGACCAGCTTCACACTGATCCGCGCTTTTTGATTGGAATTTTTCAAATCATGAATCAGCTCCGCCAAATCCTCAATCGAATAAATATCATGATGCGGGGGTGGTGAGATGAGCCCCACCCCCGGCGTCGAAAGACGGACTTTGGCGATCCACGGATAATCTTTAGCGCCCGGCAATTGCCCCCCCTCGCCGGGCTTGGCGCCTTGCGCCATCTTGATCTGCAGCTCGCGGGCGTTCACCAGATATTGGCTGGTCACGCCAAATCGACCCGAAGCCACCTGTTTGATGGCGCTGTTGCGGGAGTCGCCGTTGGCGTCCGGCGCATAACGCGCGGGATCTTCACCGCCCTCGCCGGTATTGGACTTGCCGCCGATGCGGTTCATGGCAATGGCCAGGCTTTCATGCGCTTCTTTGGAAATAGACCCGTAAGACATGGCGCCCGTTTTAAAACGTTTCACGATTTCCGAAGCCGGCTCCACTTCCTCGATGGGAATGGACTTGGCCGCCTTGAATTCCAACAAACCCCGCAGCGTGGCATATTGCCGCGAATGATTATTCACGGCCGCCGAATATTCTTTGAATGCTGTATAGTTTTTAGCGCGTGTGGCCATCTGCAGCTTGTGAATGGTTTCCGGATTGAATAAATGAAACTCGCCGTCTTTGCGCCATTGGTATTGGCCTCCCGGATCCAGCGCCAGTCCATTGACCTGCCGATCGGGAAACGCGTGATGATGCCGACGCCTCACTTCTTCGGCAATGGTGTCCAGGCCGACGCCTTCCACGCGCGAAGCCGTCCAGGTGAAATGTTTGTCGATGATATGATGATTCAAGCCAATCGCCTCAAAAATCTGCGCGCCGCGGTAACTTTGGATCGTGGAAATCCCCATCTTCGACATGGTTTTGACCACACCCTTGGCGACCGCCTTGGCGTAATTTTTCACCGCCGTCTTGTGATCGATTTTTTTTAAAATCCCCTGGCGAATCATGTCGTCCAGCGTTTCAAACGCCAGATAAGGGTTCACCGCGCCCGCGCCATAACCGATCAAAAGCGCGAAGTGGTGCACCTCGCGCGGCTCGCCGGACTCCAGCACCAACCCCACTTTCGTGCGCGTGCCTTCGCGGATCAAATGATGATGAAGCCCCGAAACCGCCAAAAGCGCCGGGATCGCGGCCTGCTTTTGGTTGACGCCGCGATCGGACAATAGGATGATGCTGACGCCCTCTTGGATCGCCTGAGTCGCTTTTTGGAATAAATCATCCAAGGCCGCCTCGATCGCCTTGCCGCCGCCTTTAACGTCGTACAAAATAGGCAGTGTCACTGATTTAAACTGGGAATGAGTGATTTGACGAAGCTTTTCAAACTCTTCATTGGATAAAATGGGACTTTTGAGCTTGATCTGACGGCAGCTTTTGGGTTCGGGTTTTAAAAGGTTGTGCTCGGGGCCGATCGTCGTTTCCGTGGAGGTGACGATTTCTTCGCGGATGCAATCAATCGGCGGATTGGTCACCTGCGCGAAAAGCTGTTTGAAATAATTATAAAGAAGCTGCGGTTTATCGGATAAAACCGCCAGCGGCGTGTCGGTTCCCATCGACCCTACCGCCTCAACCCCATCCTGCCCCATCGGCGCCATCAAAATACGGAGGTCTTCATACGTATAACCAAACGCCTGCTGGCGGGCCAGCACCGTGCGATGATCCGGTTCCGGCAAATGGGGCGCCTCCGGCAGCTTCTCAAGCGGCACCAGATTCTCATTCAGCCATTGACGGTAAGGATGCTGGCCGGCAATTTTATTTTTGATCTCTTCATCGGCGACGATGCGGCCTTCCTGCGTGTCGATGAGGAACATGCGTCCGGGCTGGAGCCGGCCTTTTTGCGCCACGTCTTCCGGCCGGATATCCAATACCCCCACTTCGGAAGCCATGACCACCAAATCATTTTTAGTCACATAGTAGCGGGACGGCCTTAAACCGTTGCGGTCCAGCACGGCTCCGATTTGAACGCCGTCCGTGAAAGCGATCGAAGCCGGGCCATCCCAGGGCTCCATCAGCGACGCGTGATATTCGTAAAAAGCTTTTTTCTCGTCCGACATGGATTCGTGATTGGACCAGGGCTCGGGAATCATCATCATCATCGCGTGCGCCAGCGGCCGGCCGCCCAGCACCAAAAACTCCAGGCAGTTGTCGAACATCGCCGAATCACTCCCCTCCTCATTGATGACGGGAAGCAGTTTTTTCATGTCATCGCCAAAAACTTCGGACGCGCACATCGACTGCCGCGCGTGCATCCAGTTCACATTGCCGCGAAGGGTGTTGATCTCGCCGTTATGCGCGATGTAGCGGTAAGGGTGCGAGCGTTCCCAGCTGGGAAAGGTATTGGTGCTGAAACGGGAATGGACCAGGGCCAGCGCCGATTCCACAGAAGGATCCGCCAGATCCGGAAAATATTCCTCAACCTGCTCACACATGAGCATGCCTTTATACACAATGGTTTTATAGGAAAGGCTGGAAATGTAAGCGCCCGCTTTTTCAGCCAGGCGATGGATGATATACAGCTTTCGTTCGAAACCGAGGTCATCTGTGATTTTGGGATCGCGCCCGATAAAAATCTGACGCACGCAAGGCTCTGACGCGCGGGCCGTTGGACCAAGGGAGGCATTGCGCGTGGGCACGGTGCGCCAGCCCAGAAACCGCTGGCCTTCTTTTTTAACAATGTCTTCAAACGCTTTTTCAACGGCGTGGCGCTTTTTCTCATCCCGCGGCAAAAAGACCATGCCCACGCCATAAGCTTTTGGCTCGGGGAGGCTGATTTTATGGTCCGCGCAAACTTTCTTTAAAAAAGCATGGGGAATTTGCAGGAGAATGCCGGCGCCGTCCCCTGTATTGGGCTCGCAACCGCAAGCGCCGCGGTGGCTTAGATTGAGGAGAACTTGCAAAGCCTGCCGCACAATCTCATGGGATTTCTTCCCTTTGAGTTGCGCGACAAAGCCCACACCGCAGCTATCTTTCTCGAAAGCCGGGTCATAAAGCCCTTGTTTTTGAGGCGCTTGTGACATAATCATAATTAACGTTTGAGTATATCAATAATTGCAAAAGTTGTCACCCCCTCTTACCCCCACTTTTAAGGCAGTTCACCCTGCCACTGGGTTTGGTTTATCCTCTGATCGGACGCCGCTTGAGAGGATAAACCAAACCCAGGGGCAAGACCAACACCGCCTTGTTTGTTTCATGCCCCCATGTCATCCCCTTATGTCATTTCGAGCGAAGCGAGAAATCCT
>JACQQX010000010.1 GCA_016206805.1 Candidatus Omnitrophota bacterium | reverse complement strand
TTCGGATTTCGTGCTTCGAATTTATGGAGGAATTACCATGGCTACCTTTAGACGTAAAAAATATTTTGTTGAAAGAGGGCTTCAGCTTCGTTTCGCGCGATTTGTTATTCTCTATGTTTTTGCCGCATCCATCCTTACCGGCCTCACTATTTTTTACACCACCTTTATGATGCTGGGAGAGCGCCTGGCCGATGTTTATCCGCAAGGCCGTGTCATTCAAATTTTCCGCTCGGTGCACCTGGCGCTTTTGGTGGACATGCTGATTATTCTGCCGCTTATTTTCTATGGATCCATCATGTTTTCGCACCGCATCGCCGGACCCTTGCCCAAGATCTATCAGGCCCTAAAGATGATTGGGCAGGGGAATTTTGATATTCGACTGGTTTTGAGAAAAGGGGACGAGCTTAAGGAATTGGCCGATGGCATCAATGACATGGCTGCCCGCTTAAAGGAGAGAGACGCCCGCAAATGACCCGCTTGCTTGACTTTAACCCTCCATCCGGCTATACTTATCCCATAATAACCCAAAAAGTGGGGGAGAGTGGAGGAAGGGCACAATGTTCTACGGAGAGCATGAACACACCATCGACCGCAAAGGCCGCCTCATCATTCCCTCTAAATTCAGAGAGGTGTTCAAAGAAAACTATGTGGAGCGATTTTTTGTTACTCGAGGCTTGGATACGTGTTTGTTCGTCTTCACCGAAGAAGAGTGGAAAAAGCAGGAAGCCCGTTTTAAAGGACTTCCGTTCACCAACAGCGAGGCTCGCCACTTTAACCGGCTATATTTCTCGGGCGCTTGCGAAGTGACATGCGACCGGCAGGGAAGAATTCTGGTTCCGGATTATTTGAAAGATTATGCCGGCGTTAAACGGGACGTGGTGATTGTGGGGGTTTCCAATCGCATGGAAATCTGGAGCAAGGACAATTGGACCGAGTTTTATAAAACCAAAAAAGATTCGTTTGAAAAAATCGCCGAAAACATTTTTGGAAGCGGGGAGAATCTTGCATGAGAGCGTCCTCTCGGAGGAAGTGCTTTTCTGGCTTTCTCCCAGACCAGGCCAATTCTTTATCGATGGAACATTGGGCGCAGGAGGACATGCGTCACGAATCCTGGAGAAAACGGGACCCCAGGGGAAAATCATCGGTTTTGACCGAGATCCTTCGGCGCTTGAGGAAGCAGGGCGGGTTTTACGACCATTTGGGGAGCGTGTGACCATGCGGCATGATCGTTATCAAAATATTCCCAATCGTCTGATGGAAAGCCATGCCGGGCAGGTGGATGGCATGCTTTTGGATTTGGGGGTTTCTTCCATGCAGCTGGACAATGCTTCGCGCGGGTTTAGTTTTACGCAGGATGGGCCGCTGGACATGCGCATGGATCCGACCGAGTCCGAGACGGCCGCTAAGCTTATTCATCGTGTCCGCGAAGACGTTTTGCGGGAAATTCTTTGGAAATGGGGGGAGGAGCGTTTTGCCAGGCGCGTTGCCCGCGCGATTATCCGGCGCCGCGAAGTCAAACCCATCGAAACGACGGCCGAGTTGGCTAGGGTTGTGGCGCAGGCGGTGCCGGGGTCTTACCGGCATGGCAGGATTCATCCGGCGACGCGCACTTTTCAGGCGATCCGCATCGCGGTGAACCGCGAATTGGAAGAGTTGGAAGCCTTTTTGCCTTCAGCGCTGCCGCTGTTGAAAGAAGGGGGAAGGATGGCCGTGATTTCCTTCCATTCCCTTGAAGACCGTATCGTCAAAAGGGCGTTTCGGGATTTTAAACAGCAAGGTTTGGGCGTTATTCTCACTAAAAAGCCTATCGAAGCTTCCGAGGCCGAAGCCGGGCGCAATCCGAGGGCCCGCAGCGCGAAGTTGAGAGTATTCATGAAGGAAATCCGGTGAAGCGGTTTCTGTTCATCCTCACGAGCGTTACGCTGGCCTCTTTGGTGCATGTGTATGCCGAGGTCGAGGCGGTCAAGACCGGTTACAGGATTCGCAAGCAGGAAGAAGCCAAGATGATGATTTTGGATCGCAGCCGCGCGCTGCGCTACAGCATTGCCCATTTGAAAGCTCCCCACAATCTTGAAAGAAAACTTTCGGCTCAGCGCATCGCCTTGGCGTCCCCTCAATCCTGGAAAACCCTTGTGATTCCGGCGCGGTCGGGACAGTCTCGCGCGGCCGTTCAGAAGCACGCGCCTGGGGCCCCGTTTTTTACACGATTTTTTGTAGGAACCGCACAAGCAGAAGCTAAGGAATAGAGGAAACCTCTTTTGGCCGGACTAAGGCTTTCTAAAACACGGCTTTTCCTTATCTTTTTTGTCTTCCTAGCGGCGCTCTTTTGTCTCTTTTTTCGGCTTGCCTTCCTGCAGATCTGGAAATCCTCCAAATACCTCTCCATCGCTCAAAGCCAATCCCGGGCCGTCATTGAAATGCGTCCGGCCCGCGGACGGATTGTGGACCGAAAGGGCAGGGAACTGGCGCTGGACATCCGCCTGGACTCGCTTTATGCGGTGTCGCGTGAAGTCCAAAAGAAGACGGCTGTCGCCGCCAATCTTTCAAAAATCCTGGGAATCAGCCAAGCCGAAATCCTGAACCGTTTGCAGCGGGACAAGCTCTTTGTGTGGATCGCCCGAAAAATCTCACCGGCCAAGTCCGAAGCGGTCAAGCGCCTCAAGGTGGATGAGCTTAATTTTGTCAAAGAATCCCAGAGGGTTTATCCCAAGGGAGAGACCGCCTGTCATTTGATCGGTTTTACGGACATCGACAACGAAGGTCTGGAAGGTATCGAGCTTTATTACAACAGTTTCTTAAAGGGAGTGCCGGGTTGGCGGCTGGCCCAAAAGGATGCCAAGCAGCGTGAGTTGATTTCCAAAGAAGTGGAGATGGCGGCTCCCGTGGACGGTTACAATGTTCATCTGGCCATTGATGAAGTGATTCAGTCGCTGACGGAGAAAACGCTGGCCGATACCTGCCGGAAGTATAACGCGCTGGGCGGCTCCATCGTGGTGCTGGATCCGGCTACCGGGGATGTTTTGGCGATGGCCAATTATCCGCTTTATGATTTGAATCATGCCAAGAAATCCAGTATGGAGGCGCGGCGCAATCGATCGATCACGGATATTTACGAGCCGGGATCGGTTTTTAAGACCATTACCTTGGCGGCCATTCTTGAAAATAAGACATTCGGTTTGGATGAAAAGTTTTTTTGTGAGAACGGCGCTTGGGCGGTAGCCGGAAAAGTGCTTCACGATCACCGCGGGCATGGGATGATGACTTACCGCGAGATCATCGAAAAATCCAGCAACATCGGAACCGTTAAGGGCGCGATGCGGCTGGGGCCGGAGAAACTTTACAAAATGATGCGGCAGTTCGGATTTGCCGATAAAACGGGCGTGGCGCTTGCCGGTGAAGTCAACGGTCTTGTGCCGCATCCGAAAACCTGGTCCCGCAGTTCGATTATCAATATTCCGATCGGCCATGGCGTGGCGGTGACGTCCATTCAGCTGGCCGCCGCGTTCGGAGCGATTGCCAATGACGGCATTCTCATGAAGCCCCGGATCATCACCCGTATCGACGATGAACTGGGGAATATCATGCGGGAGCATCAGCCTGAAGCCGTTCGCCGTGTGATTTCCAAGGAAGCCGCGCTGCAGGCGCGAACGGTTTTAGAAGGAGTTGTCAGCCGCGGGACCGGGAAGAAGGCGGCGGTGCCCGGTTTTAAAGCGGCCGGGAAAACGGGCACGGCCCAGAAAATCCTGGCGGATGGCAGTTATTCGCACGACCACTTTATCGCTTCGTTCGTTGGTTTTGTTCCCTATGATGAGCCTCGTTTGGTGATTTCCGTGAGCATTGATGAACCGCACCCTGTTTATTATGGAGGTGACGTCGCCGCCCCCGCTTTTTCAAAAGTAGCGGCGGGCGTCTTGTCGTATTGGCAGATTGAAAAAACCCAGCCGCCCCCCGAAGTCGTACGCCGAAAGAATAAAAATGATTTCACTAAGGAAGCTCTTCCGGGAGGCCTATCCCGAGTGGGATAGCCAAGCTCACATCCCTGATATTTTAATTTCGGGTCTTGAAGTGGATTCAAGGCGCGCGCGGAAAGATTGTCTCTTTTTGGCCATTCGTGGCGCCAAACAGGATGGGCGTGTCTTTGTCCGCGAGGCCATCAGTCGCGGAGCGGCCGTTATTGTCGGAGAAGGGGAGCCGGTAGACGGACAGGTTCCTTTTGTCGCGGTGCCGGAATCCCGTGAGGCGGCCGCGCGGTTGGCGGCGGCCTTTTATGGCAACCCCTCTCAGAAGCTTTTTACAATCGGCATTACCGGCACCAACGGAAAAACGACTTCCAGTTATCTGGTCGAGCATTTTTTAAAGTCCGAAGGCCATAAAGCCGGTGTTATCGGCACCATTAATTATCGCTATGGCGCTACCGAGATACCAGCTGTTGAGACAACGCCGGGGCCGTTGCAGAACCAGGCCCTTTTATCTGAAATGGCCGCCGCCGGTTGCCGTTTTGCCGTGATGGAAGTTTCCTCCCACGCGCTTGATCAGGGCCGCGTCAGCGGCATTGATTTTAAAGTCGCGCTTTTCACCAATCTTACACAGGATCACCTGGATTACCACGGCACGCTTGAAAATTATTTTGAATGCAAGTCGCGGCTTTTTAGCGGGTTGGCGGCGGACAGGGTTTCGGTGATCAATGCCGATAGCTCCTGGAGCGGCGCTTTGAAAAAAAAGACAGCCTCGCGGATTCTCACTTACGGAATCGAGTCCCAAGCGGATTTTCAGGCAAAAGATTTAAAGATGACGATTCGGGGGACAAGTTTTGCTTTGGAGGCCTCCGAAAAAAAAATCCGTGTCACATCGCCGCTGGTCGGTTTGCATAATGCCTACAATGTTCTGGGGGCTTTGAGTGTCGCCGCCGCCTCCGGTCTGGATGTGGCGCGTTGCGCGGAGAGCTTGAGCCGGTTTTCTGGAGTACCCGGACGCCTCGAGCGCCTGGACGCCGGCCAGGATTTTTCAGTTTTTGTCGATTTTGCCCACACGCCGGATGGGCTTGAAAATGCGCTTGGGAGTTTAGCGCCGCACAAAGCTTCCAAGCTGATCGTGGTTTTTGGATGCGGCGGCGATCGCGACAAGAACAAGCGTCCGAAGATGGGACGTATTGCCGCCGAGCTTGCCGATAGCGTGATCGTGACTTCCGACAATCCGCGTTCTGAAAATCCCAAAACCATCGCGGCGGAAGTTTGCGCCGGATTTCCGGATCATTTTAAACGGTATTCCGTGGTGATCGACAGGAAAAAAGCCATCCGTCAGGCGCTTTTGGACGCGCGCAAGGGCGATATTGTTCTATTGGCCGGCAAAGGGCATGAGCGCGCGCAGATTGTTGGGAATGAAGTCCTGCCTTTTAGTGATCGTCAGGAAGCCGAAAAGGTGCTCAATGGACATTAAAATGCGGATTTCGACAGATACCCGCACGATAGAAAAAGGCGATTTCTTCGTGGCTTTAAAAGGCCCCCATTTTGACGGACATGATTTTATCGGACAGGCGCTTGAAAAAGGAGTGCGCCATTTTCTTGTTTCCGAAAAGGCGGATCTCCGGTCTTTTGGAGAAAAAGCCCGATTTGTCCGCGTGCCGGATACGCTGAAAGCTTATGGGGATCTGGCCAACGCGCACCGGCGCAAATTTTCCATCCCCGTCGTGGCGATCACCGGCAGCGTCGGAAAAACAACCGTCAAGGAACTTCTCGCGCATTTTTTGGAGGCGAAGTTTAATGTATTGAAAAATCAGGGCACGGAGAATAATCTTATAGGGGTTCCTAAGACGATTTTGGAGCTTAAACCCGAACATCAAGCGCTGGTTTTGGAATTGGGGACCAATCAGCCCGGAGAAATCGAGCGCCTTTCATCCATCGCCGAGCCGACGCACGCGGTGATCACGCGTATCGGCCAATCGCATTTGGAAGGACTGAAGAATATTGAAGGCGTGAAGCGGGAGAAGCTGGGCATCTTGAAAGGCCTTCGATCCTCGGGCGCTTTTTTTGTGAATGGGGAAGATCCTTATTTGAAAGGGGCGGAGCGTTCGGTCCCGGTGATGATGGAGTCCGGCGTGTGGCACGCGATGCCGCTTTTGGGCAGGCACAATCAAGTCAATGCTGAGATCGCGATGGCCGTGGCGCGAGCGCTCGGCATGGATGAGTGGACGATGAAAGAGCGTCTGCGGACTTTCGCGCCGGTGAAGGGCCGTCTGGAGCTTAAAGAAATCGCAGGGATTTATTTTATCGATGATACGTATAATTCCAATCCGGTGTCATTGGACGCGGCCCTCCAGACGCTGGATTCGCTGAAGATATTGGGTGAGAAGGGCTTGGTTTTGGGCGACATGCTGGAGCTGGGCGCTGAAAGTGAAAAGTGGCATCGGCAAGTCGGCGCGTCACTGGCGCGTTTCGCTCCGGATTTTGTAATCGCGGCCGGCCCGCTTTGCCGGCATTTGGTGGATGAGGCGATAAAAATGGGTTTTGATCGGTCACGGATACAGCATGCGGCCTCCAGCGAAGAGGCGGGGCGTTTATGCTTCGAATGGACGGCGCCCGGCGACACTGTTCTCGTTAAAGGCTCCCGTGGGATGAAAATGGAAAGGGTTTTCGACTGCTTTATCACTTCCTCTACCCGTTAAGGGATTATTTTTTCGGATTTAACGTATTCCGTTACATCACTTTTCGCGCGGCGATGGCCAGCATCACGGCTTTTATTTTAAGCGTGTGGCTGGGTCCAAGGGTGATCCGGTGGCTGGCCGGCCTGGATGCCAAGCAAACCATTGAGCGGGCGGGTTTCTCATCGCTTTATGGCGCCCATGCCGGCAAGGAAAAGGTGCCGACGATGGGCGGGGTTTTGATTTTGGCCACGGTGATCGGGTCGGTGTTGTTGTGGTCGGATTGGACCAATCGCTACATTTTAATTTCCTGCGCGGTGACAGCGGCGCTGGGAGGAATTGGTTTTGCCGATGATTATTTGAAGCTTTCCAAAAAAAATTCAAAGGGTTTGCCCGGCAAATTAAAATTGGCCGGACAGGCGGCGATCGGCGTTCTCTTGGGCATTTTCCTCTATAGAGACTCGCCGGCGTGGCAGGAGATTACCGCGCCCTTTTTGAAAGACTGGTTTTGGGCGCTAGGGCCTTTTTATATTTTATTTGTCGCGGCCGTGATCGCCGGGGCTTCCAATGCCGTCAATCTGACCGATGGGTTGGACGGGCTGGCGATCGGGTCCACGCTGATGATCGCGCTGACTTACGGCATTTTCAGTTATGTGACGGGTCACGCGCAGTTTAGCGGGTATTTGCAAATTCCTTTTATCCTGGGAGCGGGAGAGTTGACGGTTTTTTGCGCCGCGATCCTGGGGGCGGGGCTGGGTTTTCTTTGGTTTAATTCCTATCCGGCGAGCGTGTTTATGGGGGATGTGGGTTCGCTGGCTTTGGGCGGGGCCATCGGCGTCGTCGCTATTTTGACCAAAAAAGAACTTTTGCTGCTCATCGTGGGCGGTATCTTTGTGGTGGAAGCGCTGTCGGTGATGCTGCAGGTGGCCGGTTACAAGTTTACGAAAAAACGGATTTTTTTGATGGCGCCGCTTCATCATCATTTCCAGCTTCAAGGCATCGTTGAGTCTAAGGTTGTGATCCGGTTCTGGATCGTATCGATTATTCTGGCGCTGGCAGGACTGGCGTCGTTAAAACTACAGTAAAGCAAGCACGAAATCCGAATATCGAAATGCGAAGGAAATTCAAAAATTAAAATGACCAAAAAATCAAACAAGCTGTCTAGAACATTTGTATTTGGAAAATTCGAATTTCCTTCGGATTTCGATATTCGTGCTTCGGATTTGGTTTTATGATCCGGCTCAAAAATAGAAAAATAGTCGTGGTGGGGCTTGGGAAAAGCGGATTTGCGTCCGCTAAATTTTTGGCCGAAAAGGGCGCTATCGTTCGCGTGACCGAGGGCTCGGAAAATAAAGAAGTTTTTGAGCGCGCCGGTTATCTGAAAGGGCTCGGCGTTTCGGTGGAGGTGGGAGGGCACACCGAGTCTTTTATCGCGGGAAGCGATTTTTTGGTTGTCAGTCCGGGCGTCCCTAAAAAAAGCATGCCGTTGACGCTCGCCGCCGCTAAAAAAATCCCGGTGATTAGCGAGGTGGAGCTGGCTTATTATTTTTGCAAAGGCCCGATCGCGGCGATCACCGGCTCCAATGGCAAAACCACGACAAGCCATCTGCTTCACCGCATGCTCCTGGATGCCGGGAAGAAAAGCGTTCTTTGCGGCAATGTCGGCACTTCATTTTTGGACGCCATCCCTTCGATCGACAGCAAGACCGTGGTGGTGTTGGAGCTGAGCTCTTTTCAGCTGGAGGATAGTCCGCGGCTGAAGCCTCGCATCGCGGCGATTTTGAATGTGACGCCGAATCATCTGGACCGTCATGGCAGTTTTGAAGCGTATACCGAGGCCAAGGAGAGAATCTTCCGCAATCAAACCGTCAAAGACACGTTGATTTTGAATTATGATGACCCCATCGTCCGCGCGATGGCTGACCGGGCGCCTTCCAGCGTGATTTTCTTCAGCAAGTCGCCGGTGGAAGAGGGGATTTGTTTGGAAAAAAGGCGCGTGATACGCAAGTCGGGCCGGCAGGTGAGGCATTATTTTAAAACAGACCGTTTTGGCTTGAAAGGCGCGCACAATCTTGAAAACATCCTGGCGGCGGCCGCCGCCGCCGGCGTTTTCGGCGTGGAGCCGGTGACCATGAAAAAGACGCTCGAGGCTTTCCGCACGCTCGAGCATCGCGTGGAGCCGCTCGGGGAGATCGGCGGGGTTTCGTTCGTGAATGATTCCAAGTCCACGACGGTTTCCAGCACTCGCGCGGCGGTTCTTTCCGTTGAAGGTTCGCTGGTGCTGGTGGCGGGAGGCCGCGACAAAGGCGTCCATTTCGCGGCCATTGAACCGCTGCTGGAGGAAAAGGTAAAAACCGTTGTTTTGTACGGCGAAGCGGCCCATAAAATCGCCGGCTCCTGGCGTCTTTTTAAGCGCTTTTTGATCGTTCCCCGTTTTGAAGACGCCGTGCGCGAAGCTTATCGTCTGGCCGCGAGGGGAGATACGCTGCTTTTGTCTCCGATGTGCGCGAGTTTTGATCAGTTTGGTTCATTTGAAGAGCGCGGCGAGGCTTTCAAGAAAGTGTTCGCGCTGTTGGGCTCCGAGAAGTCTGAGTAACGTGGAATCTCTCGAGAAAGCCCGGCAAATCCTTCTGGTTTCCACGATGATTCTTCTGGCGATCGGGATCGTGATGATTTACAGCGCCAGCGCCATTTACGCGTTTGACCGGATGAAGGACAGCGCTTATTTTCTCAAGCGCCACATGGCGTATCTGGTCCTCGGCGGCGTTTTAAGCTTTCTGGCGTCGCGGGTGAATCTGCGCCATTTGAGAAAGCACGCCAAAACCATTCTCATCGCGTCGTTCGCGCTTTTGGCGCTGGTGCTCATCCCGCATGTCGGCCACGCGGCGGGAGGCGCCCGGCGCTGGTTCAAAATTTTCGGGTTGAGTTTCCAACCATCGGAATTTTTGAAGCTGGCCATTATTTTTTACATGGCGGATTTCCTGGACCGCAGGAGAGAGTCGCTCGGGGACTGGAAGCGCACGCTTGGGCCAGCGTTTTTTACGCTGGGCGTCGCGGCGGGTCTTGTTTTCAAACAGCCGGATCTGGGGACGGCGGTGACGATAGCCATGGTGATATTCATCCTTTTTTTCGCGGCGGGCATCCGATGGACGACGCTTGCGGGCGTCGTGCTGGCCGCCCTGCCCGTGCTTTTGTACACCGTGGTTTCCAAGCCTTACCAGCGAAGGCGGCTGCTCGCTTTTTTCCACCCCTGGGATGACCCGCGCGGCGTGGGTTTTCAAATCATCCAGTCATTTTTGGCGCTGGGCTCCGGCGGGCTTTTTGGCGTGGGGTTGGGCCAGTCGCAGCAGAAACTATTTTATCTGCCGGAATCTCACACCGATTTTATTTTTTCCATCATCGGGGAGGAGCTCGGTTTTGTCGGCACGAGCTCCGTTGTGCTTCTTTTTCTTCTTTTTCTGTTCGCGGGCATGGTGATCGTGTTTCGCGCTCGGGATTTTTTTTCGCAGCTTTTGAGTTTGGGGCTCGTGTGTCTGATTGGCCTTGAAGCCGCCATCAATATCGGCGTGAGCACCGGCGCCTTGCCGACTAAAGGCCTTTCGCTGCCCTTTATCAGTTACGGAGGAACAGCGCTTTTGGCCAATATGGTGGCGGTAGGGTTATTGGTGAATATATCGAGAGAGACAGCGGAGGAATAAATTCGAAATCCGAATATCGAA
>JACQQX010000012.1 GCA_016206805.1 Candidatus Omnitrophota bacterium | reverse complement strand
GTCATTCCGAGCGAAGCCCCGCTTGTCATTCCGAGCGAAGCCCCGCTTGTCATTCCGAGCGAAGCCCCGCTTGTCATTCCGAGCGAAGCCCCGCTTGTCATTCCGAGCGAAGCCCCGCTTGTCATTCCGAGCGAAGCCGAGGAATCAACTTGATCCCTCGACGACGATCGGGATGACAGGAGGATGTCTAAAAGCCTTGCCGTATTGAGTTGCCCCGAGTTATTGGTATGGGCATCTTGAATAAGGATAAGGGTTTTGTCCCCTTTTCCGTGCCAAGCATCTTCCAGGGTGGCTATCGATTCGGAAACTGGCGGAAGGATTTTTCTGGCCCAAGCCTTATGATTCTGATCAGCCCAATCAAAGGCTAGCGGTTTAAGGTCAGGCGCGGCAAAGGAAACTTGTTCAAAAAGGAAGCTATGAATAAGAAAAACCGCCATAACTTTTAAAATTGACAATCGACGCAAATCGTTCCCCTTAATGAATCCCTATCGGTTTTTTTAAGCTCATCATATGTGCTTAAAATTTTCCCAACTATACCTCACAGCCGCCAAAAAGGCAATAGAGCTTATTCAGGCCAGGTAGACGGCTCTCAGGCGGGCAAAAGACATCCGCGGCACATCATCCCCATAAAGCGGATTAAATGCCGTGAAAGATCTCAGTCTATTATTTTCGAGACCATGCGGATATTTCATCGATAATTCTCCAGGTTTGATGCGGATAAAGACTTCTGCCGGCGATCTTCTTAAATGGTTTTATAAATGAATATCCCTTGAAACTAAAAAAGCCTGCTGAGGGTGTCAGCAGGCTAATCCTGTTTCTTTCATTCCAAACCATAAGGCATGGTTCCTCAATGCCGCAGTCGGTTGCATCGGGAAAGTTACCTGAGGTTTGATGATTTGTCAAGGGCACGGCCAAAAAAAATCCCCCGCCCTCCTATACCTTGGGAGGGCGGGGGAATCGTTGTCAGAACTGAAAGTTACGAAACTTTTCTGACGTTAGCGGCTTGTTCGCCTTTGGGGCCGGAGGTGATGTCGAATTCGACGACTTCGCCCTCGCGGAGGGATTTAAAACCGTCGCCCTGGATGGCCGAGAAATGGACGAATACGTCCTTCTTGCCGCCGTCAGGCGTGATGAATCCGTAACCCTTTTGGTCGCTAAACCACTTGATGGTGCCTCGTGTCATTTTATTTCCTTTGTACGGTATGGTTCATTGGTTCGTTTTACAAACAAGCAAAAATACCATACCCCTATTTCAGCGTCAAATAAATTATTTTAATAAGGATTAATTAGGAAAAAAGTCGGGCAATAAAAAATGCGGCGGACGCCGCAATCCCGCCGATCGCTGTGGTTTGCAAGGCCGCCTTCACGGCACTCACTCCGGTAAAACGCCCTTTGATATAACCGAAAGTAAAAAGCGCCGCCAGCGTCAAAACAATCGAAAGCTTAAGCGCTTCATGTGCATCCGCATAAACCATGTAAGGGAAAAGCGGAATAAGTCCTCCGATGATATAAGACATCGCGATGGTAAAAGCGCTCCACCGGCCGCGCATGGCATCCGGCTCTTCCAGGCCCAACTCAAACCGCATCATAAAGTCTACCCAGAGCGCCGGCTTGGACCGAAAGAACGAAAGGATCGGCGCGATCTGTTCATCGGTCATGCCGTAGCCTTTAAAAATATCCGCGACTTCTTTCGCCTCTTGATCGGGAACTTCTTTGGCCTCGCGCACTTCCCTTTCCCGTTCGGTCAGGTAATGCTCATGGTCCGTCCTGGCGGCCAGGTATCCCCCCAGGCCCATGGCAATGGATCCCGCGGCAATTTCAGCAAGCCCGGCGGCGACCACAAGGCTGGTAGCCGCGGCAAGGCCCGAAAGACCCGCGGCCAACGCAAACGGCACCGTCAACCCGTCGGCCATCCCGATAACCACATCCCGGACAATTTGAGTTCCTTTAAAATGTTTTTCACTATGCGGGGACATGTCCGGCATTATACCCCTTCGTCACTAATTTTGCACAAAATTGTCAACTTTTGATATGATATGCGTATGCCAAACGCCATAGAAAAACGCAAGTTTTTCAGGCATCCTATCCATTCCCCGATTCGTCTCACGCTCAATCGTCACGTCGAAACGGGCGTTTCCCAAGCCTCTGACATCTCTCTGGGAGGCCTAAGCTTCCTCTGGAAAAACAAGCTCTCCAAAGGCGCCTGCGTCAATCTTTCGATCGCGGTCAAAGACAAGTTTTTTGAAGTGCGAGGCAAGGTGATGTATTCGAAGGAAGACAAAAAAACAGGAAAGTTCAGGACGGGGGTTATTTTTGTCGATCCGCCCAGCGCGTTCAAAGCGCGCCTGGCCGAACAAGCGTTGGAGATTATCGAGTACCAGCACTCCCTCTCACGGCAGCTGGATCGCGAAGTGACCGAAGAAGAGGCGGCGTTAAAGTGGGTGGATCAATTCGCCGCCCACTTCCCTTCAGCCAGCTGACGGCGCGCTATCCTGCAGCGCGTCTTTCTTCCAATCCCTTTTTTTGACGTGATTCCAAGTGTCGGTCACGAGTGCCTCAAAATCCCAGTCCATTTGATTGCAAAAATCCATGAGAAAAATCACGCAGTCCCCGACCGCGTCTTTCATGTTGGCGATGTGCGTTTCCTTATCGCCTCGGATTCCCTGCTCCATTTTGAGAAAAGAATGCGCCAGCTCGCCGATTTCCTCCGCGGCGCCGAGGATAGGCTGGTGCAATTTTTTATTGTCAAAGTTCCGGTCGGCCCATTCTTTCTGCTCCAATTGCATCTGGCTTAATCGCATCGCGCTCCCCTCGCCTTTTCTATAAACCGTTTGAGATGCTCCAGCATCACCGGCATTTTGCGCCTGTCGCGCAAAATATAAGCCGGATGGTAAACCACCATGAAATCAACTCCCGGATAATCGGGCTGCGTAAAAAAACTCCCGACCTCCTGAGCCATCTTAAAATTTTTCTTGTCCGGCGCGACATGCTTCAACGCCGTCGCCCCCAAAAGCAAAACGGCTTTCGGCCGGACCCAGTCCACCTGCTTTTTGAGAAATGGAAAACAACTGGCGACTTCCTGGGGCGTAGGCCGGCGATTGCCCGGCGGACGACATTTGACGACATTGATAATCAGACTATCCCGGTTGGTATCAAACCCGAGACTTTCCATGAGCTCGTCCAACAGTTTTCCCGCTCGTCCCACGAATGCCAGGCCCCGCAAATCCTCGTTCTCGCCGGGAGCCTCCCCAATGATGAGGATTTTCGCCCTGGGATTTCCCCGGTCGACAACGATACGCGTGCGCGACCGCCAAAGCCCGCAAAGCTTGCAATTCGATTGGGCCAGCGCTGATTTAAATTCAGCGTAGGTCAACGATTGGCCTTGGCCGCGATACTTTCCAATGCCTGCAACACCACCAAAACCAACATAGTGACCAGGGAGATCACGATTCCCAGGCTATACCGCTCAAGTCCGATAGCCGCTCCGATAGCCGCCAGAACCCAAACCACTGAGGCGGAGGTGAGCCCCACCACAAGCCCTTCGCGGGTCACGATGGCCCCCGCCCCGAGAAAACCGATACCGGTAACCACCTGCCCCAAAACACGGGTGTTGTCCTTTTCTCCGGTCACATTGAGGCCCAAATAAATAAACACCATCGTCCCCAGACAGATGAGAACACAAGTCCGGATATCGATGGTTTTTCGATGAACGCGCCGCTCAATCCCCACCAGAATGCCGCAGGCGACGCACAAAATGATTTTGAGCCAAAACGAACCCTCGACGCCGAGAAAGCTCATTGGCGGGTATACTCGATTTCCATTCCCTTGAATTCTTTGCCATCGGCGCCGGCCGAAAATGCGGAATAGGTGTAGTGATTGGCGTCGACCATTTTGGTTTCCGCGCGGCATGGACGCGCCTTTTCACCGGTCATCGGGCAAGAATTAGCGCCGGCCATTTTCAATGTTTTGGCCGCCGCGTCATATTGCCCGGACATCGTCATGATACCGGTCATCATGCTGTCCATCCATACGGACACATATTCGCCCTTCACGTTGTCGTAACCGGTATAACCCACGCCCTCAAATGGCTCATTCATCCAAGTTCCTTTTGTCTCCTCTTTCAGGAACCGGCCTCCCCAGACAATGGCTGACTCCGTCGTTCCCGTGGTTTCTTCCGGTTCTGCTTCCGGAGACGCCCAAAATTTGGCTTTGTAATTCCACTTCCCGGCAAAAGGCTCGAGCGTTTTGTGTGGTTCGCCCGGCGACATCTGCGCCTTCACTTTTTCCATCATCGCCGGATCCGGTTTGGCCGCCTCCTCCGCCGCGAACGCCGGCGCGCCGGCTACAAGCGCCGCCGCCAACACAAGCATCAAACGCAAATTTTTCATCGTCGTTCTCCTATGTTAAATTAAAAAGTTAAAGCGAGTTTCTTAAAAACTTCTATCCCCGCCGGGTAGACGTAAACAATGATGACGACGCTCACGGGCACAAGCACCCAACGCATGACAAGACTCCTAAGCCTGTCATCTTTGATCCAAAGGGGCAAGTAAGCGCACGCCCCCAAAAGCAGTATGGAAATTATCAGCCATTTGATCATTGTTGGATTCTAACTTGATTTTATCAGATTTAAAATAAAAAAGCGCTTCGGTCGGGTAGACCTCAGCGCTTTTTATTAAACGGATGTGCGCCACTGAAACTTCGGCGCACATCTTTTCTTTGAAAAGATGCCCGGCGGCTTCCTACTCTCCCGGTGAGTTGCCCCACAAGTACCATCGGCCTCAGAAGGCTTAACGACCGTATTCGGAATGGGAACGGGTGTGACCCTTCTAGTATGGCCACCGAGCAATTTTTTTTGATTTTGACAATTTCATAGAGATAAGACAAACTCCTACATAAAATTGTAGGTCAAGCCGCACGACTCATTAGTACCAGTAAGCTCAAAGCGTTGCCGCTCTTACACATCTGGCCTATCAACCACGTGATCTACATGGAGTCTTTAGGAGGGATGAACCCTCGGGGATATCTTATCTTAGGGGGGGCTTGGCTCTTAGATGCTTTCAGAGCTTATCCTTTCCGAACATAGCTACCCAGCTTACGCGCCTGGCGGCACGGCTGGAACACCAGAGGTTCGTCATTCTCGGTCCTCTCGTACTAGAGAATGCTCCCTTCAAATATCCTACGCCCGCAGCAGATAGAGACCGACATATTGTTACT
>JACQQX010000011.1 GCA_016206805.1 Candidatus Omnitrophota bacterium | reverse complement strand
TGTCATTCCGAGCGAAGCCGAGGAATCAACTTGATCCCTCGACGATGCTCGGGATGACATGGGAGTCACTTTTCCGTGCGTCAGTAGAAGTCAATCTATGAAAAAGAAACTGGTTACGCCTTCTATTGTTGTGGTTGCGGTGCTTTTGGCCGGGGTGTTTTTGATGCCCTGGCTCAAAAGCAGGGTGCGGCCTGCCGGGACGACGGTCTTGCTCCAAAAAGAAGGCGCGACCCACCGGCTTCTTGTGAACGGCAGTCCCTACCTCATCAAAGGCGTTTGCTATAGCCCGATTCCGGTGGGCAAGGATTATGAGTACAATTTCTGGGGAGATTCCAAGAAGCCATGGCTTCTCGACGGAAAACTCATGAAAGAGATGGGAGTCAACACCATCCGTATTTACCGGCTGGGCAAAAACCCGGAAGAAGTGAGGCAGGTGTTATCGGACTTCCATCGCCGCTTCGGTATCCGCGCGATTGTGGGGCATTACCTGGGGTTCTGGAGCTGGCCGCCGCCCAATTACACGGATGAGGCCTTCAAGGAAAATATCAAAACCGAAGTCCTGGAAATGGTTCGTTTATACAAGGATCATCCGGCCATTCTGATGTGGGTTTTAGGCAATGAGAACAATTACAGTTTTGACCGCGATGTCCAGCGCTGGTCCAGTGACGCTTTGGACGCGCTGTCTCCGGAAGCAAAGAAAAAAGAGATGGCCAGGATCTATTATTCTTTTGTGAACGATCTGGCCAAGGAAATCAAAAAAATCGATCCCCACCATCCGGTGGTCATGGGAATGGGCGAAGTCAAAAGCCTTGATATCGCGGCCCAGTACGCGCCGGACATCGATGTGATCGGAATGATCGCCTACCGCGGGCCGGGGTTTGGCAGTCTTTTCCGTCAAATCCGGCAGAAACTCGATAAGCCGGTGGTCATGATCGAGTGGGGCGCGGACAGTTACAATGCCTTGCAGGCTCAGCCGGATGAAGAAGCGCAAGCCGATTTTCTCAAGCTTCAATGGCAGGATATTGAGCGCAACGCCGACCCCAAAAAAGGATCCGGCAACGCCCTGGGCGGCACTTTATTTGAATGGTCGGATGAGTGGTGGAAGGGCAATGAAAATCTTCCTTACACCTGGTCGGTGCACGACACGGCCGGCCATTGGGGCAACGCCTCTTATTACACGGACGCCGATGTTCTGGGGCGGTTGAACATGAATGAGGAATGGTGGGGAGTCGTCAGCATTGAAAGGAAACCCAAAAAATCCTATCCAATGCTTAAAGCCCTTTGGGAGTAGCTGAAAAGCGGCAATATGTTCGTATGAATACGGTGTTCCCCGTGGAAATCAGAACGGGGGACGCCGGAAGGCTCCTTCAGGCGTTTACGTGTGACGTGAGCCATGGCGGTCTCTGCCTTGAGTTGAAAAGCTTTGGCAAAGAAACAGAAAAATCCCTCCTGGTCCCCGGACGCGTCATTCACTTAACCATCAACCCGTCCTTTTCCGGAAAACCCATTCAGGCGTCGGCTTCGATCGCCTGGTTTGAAAAAAATGAATCCGAACCGCATTCCGTTTACCGGATCGGCGTGGCTTACACCCAGATAGACCCTTCATCGCGTCAGCGGTTGATTCGTTTCGCGAAAACGCGGTTTTGGATGCCCAGAATCGCCGCCGGCGCCGGTGTGGCGATGCTTGTTTTTATTTCCGTCCTTATTGTCCGCGAACAAAGTCTCGCGGTTCAAAACCGGTTGTTGGTGCGTCAACTGGTGGAAAGCGCGGACAAGCGGTCCCATATCGCTTCCAGCCTCAATCAAATTCAAAAGAAAAAAACCGATTTGGAAAAGGAGTTGGTTTTGGCCAAGGAGGCGCTCAAAACGCAAACCATTCAGCTGGAATTGAAAGCGCTGGAGAGGGGCCGCCGGTCCTTGCGAAAAGATTTTGAAAATTTAAAAAATCAATCGCGTTTGGCCGATACCAAAGTGTTGGATCAAATGGTGGACTGGATCCGGTCGCATCAAAATATCCGGACAGGTTTGGTCGCCAGCTTCGAAGGGGATCCGGGGCTTGAGCATTGGGCGTTTACGTATGATCAGTCGCTGGCCTGCCAGGTTTTTCTGCTTTTTGGGGATTACGGGAAAGCGGCGGCCATTCTATCTTTTTACCGGGACAATGCCGACAAGCGGGATAAAATTTATTTCAATGCCTATGACTCCACCGATGGCCGCGCGGTGGAATCAACCGTCCATACCGGTCCCAATATTTGGATCGGACTGGCCGCTTTGCAGTATGAGCGGAAAGTGAAAGACGGGCGGTTTGTTAAACTGGCCCAACAAATGGGGGACTGGGTTATTCGTTTTCAGGATGAGGAGGGCGGGGTTAAGGGCGGTCCGGACGCCGATTGGTACAGCACCGAGCACAATTTGGATGCCTACGCTTTTCTTTCCATGCTGGTTGATCAAACGCGTGACGAGCGTTACCGCGATGCCGCCGAGCGGACGCTGGCGTGGCTGCGCAAGTATGCCTACAGCCTCCAGGAAAAACGGGTCCATCGCGGGAAAGGGGATGCCACGATTTCCACGGACACCTTGAGCTGGTCTATCGCGGCGCTCGGCCCCGAAAGGCTTTTGGAAATCGGGTTTGACCCCGAAGGCATTATTGATTTTGCCGAAAAAAATTGTTTGGTGAGCGTAAAATTTCCCCATCCGGATGACGGAAAGACCATCGCGGTGCGGGGATTTGATTTTGCCAAGGCCAGTCACATCGGCCGCGGCGGAATCATTTCCACCGAATGGACGGCTCAAATGATCGTGACCTATCGGATTTTAGCCGATTACTTTAAATCCCGGAATGACGCCGAAAAGTCCGGTTTGTACCGGGATAAGGCTGATTTTTATTTAAACGAACTTCAAAAACTCGTTATCACCAGTCCTTCCCGGACCGGTCAGGGCCGTGGTTCGCTTCCTTACGCTTCGATGAGCAATGCGGACACCGGACATGGCTGGAGGACTCCGGCCGGCCGCCAAACCGGTTCTGTAGCCGGAACCGCCTACGGTATTTTCGCGTGGGCGGGCTATAATCCCTTTGATGGAGTTCAAAAAGAACATGCCGATTTACACGTCTAAAGACAAAGCCAGGGGCGGCGTTCCCTTGGGGGGGATAGGCGCCGGAAAGTTTGAAATTCTGCCCAGCGGTGTTTTCAACGCTTTTACAACCGCCAACAATTGGTCGGAACCCATTCGGGGCAACGGCGATTATCCCGGCGTGCTGGGGTATCATTTGGGGATTTTCGCGAAAGATAAAAACAGCTCCCAAGCTTATTTGCTGCAAACCGCCCCTATTCTTGACATTCCGCTTATCCGGGAAATTGACTATTCCGGAACTTTTCCCAAAGCGACGCTGAGTTATAGGGATAACCGTTTGCCGATCGATGTGGAGCTGGAGGTTTTTAGTTCTTTTGTCCCCGGGGACGTCAAAGTTTCCAGTTTGCCGGCCGCTTTCTTTCGAGCGCGGGTCAAAAACCGATCAAACAATCCCGTAGAGGCGGCGGTGCTTTTTATGGGGCGCAATCTGAGCGGCCGCTGGTGCGTGGGCCGGAAAAATAAAATCACCGAAGACCGAAACGCGCTTCATCTGGAGTTTTCAAATAACGATCCGACTTCTTATGATCCCAAGCAGGGCGCTTTTCGATGCAGTTTCCTCAAAAAAGGATGGGATTTGAGTTTTATAGAAAGCTGGAACGCGGTAACGAAGAATTTTACGTTTGATTCGAAGCATATTTCGCTCAAGGCTTGGGAAGAATTTGCCCAAACCGGAAAACTTTCCGGTCCCCCTGGCTGCGGTCCTGCCGAGGGGGAGAATCGAGAGCTTTGTGGCGCGGTAGCCGCCGGCGCCACGCTTGCGCCGGCCCAAGTCAAAGAACTGCGCTTCACCGCCGCTTGGTTTTCGCCGCACCATAGGCCTTTCGGCCATCGCTATAATGTCTGGTTCAAAAAAGCCGGCGATGTCTCCGGTTTTATTCTCCCCAAAGAAAAAGATTTCCGGCGGAAAACAGAAGCTTTTCAAAAATCAGTTCAAGCTTTGCCGTTTCCGGACTGGTTCAATGACGCGCTTCTCAACAGCCTTTCTCCCTTCTTTGCCTCCAGCTGGTTTGTCCGGGACGGCCGGTTCGCGTTTTATGAGGCGCCTGAAATTTGTCCGCTGATGGGGACACTGGATGTCGGTTTTTATGGCTCCATTCCGCTGGCCTGGTTTTTCCCGGAGTTGGAACGGGCCCAAATCCTTCAATTTGCCCATGCCCAGCGCAAAGATGGGTATATTCCGCATGATTTGGGCAATAACCGCATCGACTTGGCGTCGGATGGGACTACTTTCTACCGCTGGAAGGACTTGAGTTCAAAATTCGCGCTGATGGCTTACCGGGATTTTCTCTGGTCAAATGACCACTCTTTGCTCAAGACGCTTTTCCCGCATGTGGAGCGGGCCATGGCGTGGCTGGCTTCGACGGATAAGGATGGAAATGGTTTGCCGGATAATGAGGGGGCGGATCAGACATTCGATCTTTGGGATTTTAGGGGGACCAATGCCTATACCGCCGGTTTGTATCTGGCGGCATTACTGGCTTGCGAGCGGATGGCGTTAAAGCTGGGCCGCCGGGAGCGGGCTCGTTTTTATCGGGAGACTTTTGGCAGGGGGCGGGTCAGTTTTGAGAGGGAATTATGGAACGGCCGGTCTTTTGGCGAACCCATCCTATTGTCACAGCTCAATGGGCAATGGTACGCCGATCTCCTGGGCCTTGGATCCATAGCGGATGAAACGAAAATCCAAACGGCACTTCACACTATTCTCAGTAAGCAGTCGGGTTTATCCCGGGTAGGACTGGTTAATTCCGTGACAAGCCGGGGAGAGATTGACCATTCGAACAGACATTCCGAAAACGTCTGGATGGGCATGAATTATGCTTTTGTCAGCCTGGCGGCCATGCGGGGCGTTCCCTTAAAGGATTTATTGCAACCCTTGAAAGGGATATGGGATAATAGCGTCCAAATGCAAAAAAGCCCCTGGAACCAACCCGATATGATAGATGCCCAGTCCGGAAACCACCTTTTTGGTGATTTTTACTATCGAAATATGGCGATTTGGTCCATTCCGATCGGTTTAAAGAAGATCAAGCGGGTTATCTCGGCATTCCTGCTATTGGCGCTGATTCCGGTTCAGGCATATGCGGCGACTGCGATGGATGCCAAGGCTTTTCTGGACGAAATCGTGCAAAAAAAAGCCATTATGGCCCCGCCTCCCGATAAAAAGGCATCCATGATTCATATGAATGGGGATTACCGATTGGCGATGGGCGTTGGAGGGCCGGGCAATGACGTGATTTTGAATGACGCCCATGGGGATTTTCAGGAGCGCAATTTTCGTTATATTTACGGCGAGCGGCTGAATAATACTTTTGATCGCATGATTTATGACCAGTACCGGCTCAATGTCGGATTTACGCCGTCGGAAGAGATCGGTTTTTATACGCAAATCGTCGCCGACCCATGGTCTTTGGTGGGAACGACGGGGGAGTTTGAGCAGTCCAGTTCGGGAGAGATCCTGCGCTACAATCTCAAGTATTTCGGCGCTTATGATGCCGTGCTGAACGAAACCTGGCGAACCAATAACGGGGACTCGTTCTCTTTTCCTCTCATCAAAGTGCATGATGGCGTCACCAAGCCGGTGGTGGTTCGTGGATTCAATGATTTTAGTCCGGCCACCGGCGGCGTGCCCTTTTCAATTCCGGAGCGGGATATCGATTTTGAGTTCCGGCCGATCCGCAAAATGTGGCTGGACTGGCGGCAGGAGGACTGGAAGCTGCGTGTTTTCGCTTTGGCCGACCAAAGTCAGGCCCTGACCACCGACGATCCGCTGGAGCTTTCCAACCATAAAGATTATTGGCAGCAGAGCCCCTGGCTTTACCAGTATAAGCCGCTTCGGTTTTTCACGGATGGGTCCATCAAGCGCGGTTACTACTCGGATAATCTTTCCTTTCTGGCCAGAGACAGCGAAGGCAATCGGCTGGTCCTGCTGCGAGGGGTGAATTTTGAATCCAACTTTGGGAAAACTTATTTGGGAGCGACAGTCGCGGCGCCTTATACGCCTTGGGATGAGGATTATTTCAAGACCGACAATATTCCGGGGGCGGTGCGGTTCAAGTATTTCGCGACGGACAGGGCGACGGTAG
Source organism: Candidatus Omnitrophota bacterium (assembly GCA_016206805.1). GTDB lineage: Bacteria > Omnitrophota > Gorgyraeia > 2-02-FULL-51-18 > 2-02-FULL-51-18 > JACQQX01. The sequence continues at coordinate 6,622 of JACQQX010000011.1, read as the reverse complement.
GCGGTGTTTATACGTTCCGTTCAGGTTTGATCGATGACAGCCTGGCGGACTTGAATCAGGTGTTGGGTGTTGATCTCAAGTACCTTGTCGACAACACCACAACCTTTAAACTGGAAGGAGCCTTCTCGCATCGCGAAAGGGATCTTCTGACGAACGAAACGATTCAAACCGACTCCACCGGTTACGCGGCCAAGGCCGTTATCGAGAGAAACTTTGATCATGCGCATGGTCACACGGAGCTCGAGGCGGGCTACACTCAAATGGACAGGAAGTTTGAGCCCAACCTTTCCCGCTACAGCAACACGCGCGACGACCGTTTTTGGGGCAAGCACATCTCGTTTGACGATTATTCGTCCACTCTCGAGCACTTTCGGCTGGGAGATGGCATTGACACCAATCGCATGGTTCTCCATTTCCGCTGGCGGGAAAAGCGATTCCAGCAAAAAGTGATCAACCTGTTTGATATCCGCAATGTTCACCGGATGCGCAACACGGCCTATCTGGAAACGGTTCTCCGTGAGGAATTGACCGTGAAGATGAATAACCGGCTGACCGCCAAGGGCCTTTTTCGCTGGCAGGGTTTACCCGGCGCCAGTCCCGGCATCGAACCTTTTTTGTCTAATTTTTATTTTCCTTCCGATACCATTGACCTGGCTAATACGAGTTTGGAGAATGCCGCGGTAAAAGCGGATAAGGACCCTTCGCGTTTCACTTATTCGGGGGGGCTGCGGTATGTCCTCAATAACCAATGGACAGCCGAGGGCATTCTGGAAGTGACCAATGATTTGTCGGATTTCCCCAGGGGGCTTTTAAATGACACTTTTCGTGACGCCAATGATCGTGTTGACGGGCTGTTGATCGACCGGGTGACGACATTTCTTTACGATCAGGGCCCTCTGGGCGGCGCGCCGCCCTATGAATATTTCACGATCACCAAGGAACGGCTTATTTACGAGCCCAAGAACACGTTGAAATTTATTTTTCACGCCGCGCAAAACGGTTATAAGTTCGCCGCCGGAATCGATGACAATATCAACCATCAGGGCGTGAGCGTGGCCTATGATGCTTCCAAAAAACTGTCTTTTTTCGCCGACTACACGCATTCCCGGCAAATCGATCTGCCTCACTTGATCGCTTCCAGTCTGCGGGAGAGCGTCTTCCGGCATCATCACAATGTTTATTTCAGCGCGGATTACCGCATCAACGCCGCGACCGTTTTCCGAGCCGAATACGGTGTATTTGGAATGGGGCATAATACGCCGCTGGCCACGCCTTACAGCACCACGGGCTTTTCGCTTCCCACCATCGATACCGAGCATCTGGTGCGGCTTTACCTCCAAGGGGAGTTCTAAGTCCATTGACCGATCCGTTTCCGATTACCGATTACAACAACAAAAAGCCCTTTAGCAATTTCCTGCCGGGCATCGCCGGACTTTATGGCACGCCGATGTGGGTTTTTTATGTGAACCGCGGCCAGGGGATAGCCAGTTTCGGCACAAAAAATAAAGACAACGCGATTTTGGAGTTTTTCCCGGCCAACAAAGCGTATCAGATGACGCCGTCGGTGGGTTTCCGGACGTTTATCAAGCTGACGCACGGAAAAGAAACTCTTTTTTATGAGCCTTTCCAGCCGCCCGCGAATCGGCAGGTGCGCCAGTCCATGGACATCAGCTCCCATGAGTTTTCTATCGAAGAAACCAACCCCACGCTCGATCTTTCCGTCAAAGTGAAATATTTCACGGTTCCCGGCGAGCCGTTGGCTGTTTTGGCGCGGGAGGTGACGGTGACGAACCTTTCCAAACACCCGCGGCATCTGGAAGTCATCGATGGTTTGCCGATTATCAATCCCTATGGCATGAATGAATTCCTGATGAAGCAAATGAGCCGCACGATTGAGGCCTGGATGATCGTCGACAATATGGCCAAGCGCGCGCCCTACTTCCGATTGACGGTGGACGCGGCAGACACGCCTCAGGTTATTCCCATTGAATCGGGTAATTTCTTCTTGAGCGGACTGGTGCGTCGCGACAAAGGGCTCGACCTGCTGGATCCCATCGTGGACCCGTCACCCATCTTCGGGCCGGTGCTGGATTTTAGCCGCCCCAAAGCTTTTCTCGAGCATACCCCGTTTCGTTTTCCGGATCATCAGATGGCGTCCAATAAAACGCCTTGCGCGATGAGCCTGGCGCACTTTGGTCTTTCGCCGCATCAGTCCAGGACCATTCAGTCGTTCTATGGCCAGGCCAACGCGCTGGAGCTGGTGAACGCGTTTTTGCAAAAAGCCCAAAGCGCCGGTTTTGCGGAGAGAAAAAAAGAAGAGAATCGGACGCTGATTGAAAGCATCAAAGGCCGGATGTTCACCGCCACCAGCCAGCCGGCTTATGACCTTTATTGCGGCCAAACCTATTTGGATAACGTGATTCGCGGGGGACTGCCGGTTCACTTCGGAAAGAACGGACAGATTGCCTATGTGTATTCCCGTAAGCACGGAGACCTGGAGCGGGATTATAACCGTTTTCTGGTTGAGCCGGCTTATTTCGCGCAAGGCGACGGGAACTACCGCGATGTGAATCAGAACCGCCGCAACGATCCCTTTTTTGAGCCGGCGGTTGGTGATTTGAATGTCAAAACTTTCCTCAACTTGATCCAGTTGGACGGTTTTAATCCTTTGGTTATCAAAGGCACGCAGTTTCGTTATGTGCTGAACAAAGTCTCTAGAAATTTCCTGAAAAAGTTTTTTGGTTCCAAGATGCTGGCCGGTTTTGAGCGTTTTTTTCAGCAGGCTTTTACGCTGGGAGAGCTTTACCGTTTTCTGGAAAACCGTAAGGCGGCCACTCCCGCGCGTTTTAACCGGTTTTTGGATGAGGCTGAAGGTTATCTGATTCGTGAAGAGAGGGCCGAACACGGCGAAGGTTTCTGGATCGACCACTGGACCTATAACCTGGATTTGATTGAAAGTGTTCTGGCGGTTTATCCCGAAGAAAAAGAGAGGCTCTTATTCCTCAAAAAAGAGTACGTTTTTTACGACAATGATCACCGTGTGAAGTCGCGCGCCGAGCGGTTTGGGCTGACCGGCGACAATGCCGTCCGGCAATACGGGTCGGTGACCCGGGATGAAGAGAAGGCGGCTCTTCTGGCAAGCCGCTTATCCCAGCCAACCCTTGTGCGCACCCGCGCCGGCCGCGGTGAGATTTACAAAACAACCTTATTTGTCAAACTGTTGTGCCTTTTTACCAATAAAATCGCGTCGTTGGACGCGGCGGGTGTGGGCATCGAGATGGAAGCGGATAAGCCTTCCTGGTATGACGCGCTGAATGGCCTGCCAGGACTGCTGGGCTCGTCGCTTTGTGAAACATTTGAGCTGAAACGTTTGGCGCTTTTCCTGCTGCAGGGGCTGGAGCTGGGGTCGTCACGATCCATGATGTTGCCGGAGGAGCTTTATGACTGGATTGTCCGGCTGGATGCCTTGCTTCAGCGGCACTTCTCCGATAAAGCGCGGGACAAGGACTTGCTTTTTTGGGACGCGGTTTCTTCGCTAAAGGAAAAGTTCCGTGAGCGGACGTTTTTTGGCCTGAGCGGCCGGGAACGAAAGATAGACTCGGCGGCGGTGAAGGCCTTTCTCGAGCATGCCCGTGAGAAGATCGATCTGGGCATTGAGAAAGCCTATGACCCGGCCGGGAAGATTTATCCCACCTATTTTAGAAATGAAGTGACTGCCTGGAAAAAAACGCCGGCGGGCGCAATCAAGCCGACCCGTTTTCATCACACGCCGCTTCCGCTTTTTCTGGAGGGACCGGTTCACGCCATGAAGGTGGAGCGGGATCCGGATCGCCGCAGAAGGCTTTACAAGGCGGTACGCGAAAGTGGTTTATATGATGAAAAACTGGAGATGTATAAAGTCAACGCGTCCCTGGGATCGGTTTCGCTGGAAATTGGCCGCGCGCGGGTGTTTCAGCCCGGCTGGATGGAGAATGAGTCGATCTGGCTGCATATGGAATATAAGTTTTTGCTGGAAGTTTTGCGCTGCGGGATGGCGGAGGAGTTTTTCAATGATTTCAAAAAAGCGCTGATTCCGTTTCAGCCGGCGGAGCGTTATGGCCGGAGCATCCTGGAAAACTCCTCGTTTATCGTTTCCAGCGCGTTTTCGGAAAAATCATTGCACGGCGTGGGCTTTGTCGCGCGCCTTTCCGGGTCTACGGCTGAATTTCTCTCCCTATGGCTTTTGATGAATGTCGGCAAGAGGCCGTTTATTCTGAGTCATGACCAAAAAGTGTGCCTGCGTTTCGAGCCCCAGCTGCCGGCATTTTTATTCTTACGGGAAGCCGAGGAGCGGGTCTTGTGGGGCAAAGAAGGGCAGGAGGTTCGTATCAAACTGCCCAAAAACAGCCTGGCTTTTCTTTTCTTGAGCAAGACACTCGTGGTTTACCACAATCCCAAACGGCTGAATACCTTCGGCAATCCCCGCGTTTCCGTGAAAAAAATCATACTGACCGACAAGTCCGGCAAGAAAATCGAATTCAAAGGCGATACGGTTCCCAGCCCTTACGCGATCCGGATCCGGGATGAGTTTGTCCCGAGAATCGACATCGAGTTAGGCTGATGTCCGTTAAAGTCCGCTTCGCTCCCAGCCCAACCGGTTACCTTCATATCGGCAGCGCCCGCACCGCGCTTTTCAACTGGCTCTATGCCCGGCATGAAGGCGGGAAGTTTTATCTGCGGATCGAGGACACCGACAGGGAGCGATCCAAAGACGAGTTTTTGCAGGAAATCCTGGGCAGCTTGAAAAGCCTGGGGCTGGACTGGGATGGGGATCTTGTTTTTCAAAGCCGCCGGACCGACTATTACCGGAAGATGGCGGATCTCCTGGTTCAAAAAGACATGGCTTATGGCGAGGGGGGAGCGCTTCATTTCCGTTCACCTAAGACCGGGAAAATCATCGTGCAGGACCTGCTGCATGGCCCGATTGAGTTTGACCTGGATCAGCATCTTTCGCTGGCCGAAGATCTTGTGATTTTTAAATCAGATGGAAGTCCTACCTATAACTTTGCCGTTGTTTGCGATGACGCGGACATGGGGATCACGCATGTGATTCGCGGCGATGATCATATTTCCAACACGCCCAAACAGCTGCCGCTTTATGAGGCGCTGGGTTTTCAAAAGCCTATTTTTTGCCATATTCCGCTGATTCTCGGGGAGGACCGCTCTCGCATGTCCAAGCGTCATGGCGCCACCGCCATCCGAGAGTATGTGGAGGCCGGGTATTTGCCGGACGCGCTGGTCAATTATCTTTCGCTTTTGGGCTGGTCGCCGGGGAATAATCAGGAAATCATCTCCCGTCAGGAATTGATCCAAAAGTTTGAGTTGAAACGTGTTTTGAAAACGGGCGCTGTGTTCAACAAAGAAAAGCTGGAATGGTTGAATGGGCAGTATGTGCGCAAGCTGCCGATTCCGGAGTTGACCGACAATCTTATTCCTTATCTCGAGAAGAGGAGATACAAGACTGAGGACAGGGCGTGGCTGGAAAGACTGGTTTTATTGTTTCAGGAAAGGATTTTTACGCTCAACCAGTTTCCGGACCTGGCGCAGTTTTTCTTTGAGGAAAACATTGAGTATAATGAAGAGGCGCATAAAGAATTTGCCAAAGACGCCCGGCTGAAAAACGCGTTTACGCGGTACGCGGCGATGCTCGAAAGTTTACCGGTTTTTGACGCGAAAACCATAGAAGAAAAAAGCCGCGCGCTGATGAAAGACCTGGAGATGAGCGGAAAAGAATTCATCCACCCCTGCCGCGTCGCCGTCACCGGCCGCGCCATCAGCCCAAGTTTTTTTGAAACGATAGCCCTCCTAGGCAAAGAAAAAGCCACCCGGCGTCTCCGCCAGGCAGCCAATTCCATCAAGTAAACACTTAAAAAAACGTGCGGAAGGAGGGATTTGGCGCCCTCCATCTCACAAGTCCTCAGCGCCTCCGGCGCTTCGGCTTGTTCGACTCCGGGTCGGCCACTCGCGACGCGCATGGAATTGCGACATGCCTTTGCGGCATGTCGCTTTTATTTGAAGGGGCGCGTCGCTCACTTCAAATCCCTAACCCATCTATTAAAAAAACGTGCGGAAGGAGGGATTTGAACCCTCAAGCCGTGAGGCACATGCCCCTCAAACATGCGCGTATGCCAGTTCCGCCACTTCCGCGAGAGCCACATTCTAACAAAAACCCTCTCTAATCGCCAGTTTCCAATCGTTGAGTTGTCTTACAGCAGTCCACCCAGGGGCAAGACCAAACATGCCCTGTCTGTGTCATGCCCCACATATGTCATTTCGAGCGAAGCGAGAAATCCTTCTTTTAAAAGTGCTTTACTTACAAGCAAAAGAACTTTTAAAAGGAAGATTTCTCGGCCTTCGGCCTCGAAATGACAAAGAAAGATTTCTCGGCCTTTGGCCTCGAAATGACATGGGGGGGATTGAATTCACACTAACGGATGTGCGGCGCTCCGGCTGGATGTCCTGTCTTGGGGCGTTGACAGCGCGCGTGGCCCGGTATCGCCGAAGGCGATCCATGCGCGCTGGAACCGAGCGTCATTTCCGGTGGGAAATGGCGCGTCCCCAAGACAGGACATCCACCCGGAGC
>JACQQX010000073.1 GCA_016206805.1 Candidatus Omnitrophota bacterium | reverse complement strand
TCGACCGGATAAGGACCATCCTTGGAAGGAAAGAACCTTCCGACAGGTGCAATCCCGATCCCTTAAAACCGGACATTTTAACTTTGGTGAAAACCGGACATTTTAACTTTGGGTTGACACCGGTTCAGAATTTTGTTGACATACAATCCATTTTCGGCGAAAATGTAAACCATGAAATACATTCCCAGGCTGTTGGAGAAGAGGATCCGCCACGCGCTTGGCCGGAATAAAAGCGTTCTTCTTTTGGGCGCCCGGCAGACGGGGAAGACGACGCTTGTCGGGAAGTTTCACCCGGATTTATTCATTTCTTTCGTTCAGCCCGGAGTCCGGCAACGCTATGAAAAGTCTCCCGGCCTGCTTCAAGGCGAGGTGGAGGCTATTCTTCCTCCCGCCGGCAAAAAACGTCCACTGATTGTCTTGGATGAAGTGCAAAAGGTGCCGCAAATCCTGGACGTGGCCCAGGATTTGATCGACCGCGGCAAGGCCAACTTTATTCTCACCGGATCGAGCGCGCGGAAGCTCCGGCGAGGGGCGCGGGTGAATCTGCTTCCTGGGCGGGTGGCGGCGTTCAAATGCGATCCGTTCAGTTTAACCGAATTTCCCTCTAAAACTCTCAGCGAACGTCTTCTTTACGGTTCGCTGCCGGGGATTCTTTCCGTGCCGGACGCCTCGGACAGGGAAACGGACCTGGAATCCTATGTCACCACCTATCTGGAGGAGGAGGTCAGGGCGGAAGCGGTGGTCCGGAATCTCGGTGATTTCGCCAGATTCCTTGAACTGGCGGCTTCCGAGTCGGGCGGGATCATTAATTTGAGAAAATTATCGCAGGAAATCGGCGTCTCCCATACGACCATCGGCGCTTATTATCAGATTCTGGAAGACTGCCTCATCGCCGAGAAAATCGAGCCGATCACCCGAAGCAAAACCAGAAAAAAACTCACGCGTTCCGGTAAATATTTGTTTTTCGATCTGGGGGTCAGGCGTCTTGCCGCGCGGGAGGGCGCCAAACCATCGCGGGACGCTTTGGGCGGGCTTTTTGAGCAGTTCGTTGGCCTTGAACTTTTAAGAAGCGCCCATGTTTCAAGCCCGAACGTACGAATCCGATTCTGGCGCGACCCGGACGGCCCCGAGGTGGATTGGGTTATCGATCAAAACGGCGTTTATACGCCGGTCGAAGTCAAATGGACGGAAAATCCAACCTCCGGGGATATCCGTCATCTGGAGGTTTTTATCCGTGAATATTCGTCGGCAAAAGAGGGATATTTGGCATGCCGGGTCCCGCGCAAAGTGAAATTGAGCCGCCGAGTGTCCGCGATCCCGTGGCAGAATGTGGATGAATTGATCGATCAGTAATAATTTCCCCGCCAGGCGGATTTTTGTCCTGAGAGAATCCGGAAAACGCAGGTGAAGAGTATCCAGACCATGACCATCGATCCGAGGGGGTGAAGGAAGGCGTGCCAGGGGTTATCCTTCATCATGCGGTTGCCGGCCCAGCGGAGGGCGATGATGAGGCCGCAGACCAAAACGCTTAAAAAATCGGTGTCAACGGCCAGGGCGACGAACGGCAGGATGGAGAAGAAAATAAAAAGAAAAATTTTGTGCGTGAGCGCCCAGATGTTTTTTTGGAAAAGGTGCGTGAAAATTCTCGTCCAGCCGGCGTGGATTTCCTTTAAGGAAGTGTACATTCGCGTCGCGTAAAGCCGGGTCCCGTTCATGAAGCGGACCGAAAACCCAGCCCCGCGGATTTGTTTGGCCAGCTCCACGTCCTCAATCACTTCGTTTTTCACCGACTCGTTCCCGCCGACTTTTTCGTAAGCCTCTTTGCGCACGAGAATGAACTGGCCGTTGGCCAGAACCGTTTGATTTCCCTCCTCATTGAGCCTCGTGCCGTCAAACCAGAGGGCGAGGCTTGAGACGGCGATGGGCTGAACCGTTTTTTCCCAGAAGGTGAGCGATAGAAGCCGCGGCGCCAGCGTCAGGAAGTCGATTTTTTTCTCTGAGGCGAAACCGACGGCGCCGGCGACGCTCTGGGGCGTGTGCGTCGTATCGGCGTCGGTGAAAAGAAGCCAAGAACCCGACGCGGCTTTGGAGCCCGTCTGCATCGCGTAATTTTTTCCTGTCCAGCCGGGCGGCAGTTTTTCCACACGGACGATTTTAAAAGGACAAGGCGCCAGCTTTTCGAAATTCTCTAGAAGATGCGGCGTGCGGTCGGTGGAACGGTCGTCCACGACGATGATTTCAAAGTCCGGGTAATTTTGTTTAAAAAGATGATACAGGCAGTTGGGGATATTTCTTTCTTCATCGCGCGCGGGAACGATGATGGAAACCCGTCCCTTCGAAGCGATGGCCGCGGGTCCCGGTTTGAGAGGGGGTTGGGTTTTACGAAAGCGTGAAAGCCAAAAAGCGCGCTTGATCCAGACGGCCAGTACAAAGAAAAGATAGAGCTTGAGGATAAAATCAGCAGAGAGAATAGCCGCCATCGGCAATCAGGGTTTGGCCCATGATCCATTCGGAGTCCGGGCCGAGGAGGAAGTTGACGACTTTGGCGATGTCTTCCGGTTTGCCGAGCCTGCCGCCGGGCACGCGGGCCAGGAACTCTTTTTTCATTTTCTCAAAATCAGGAAAAGCTTTTAGGGAATCGGTTTCCACAAGGCCGCTGGAAACCGCATTCACTCGGATGCCAAAACCGGCTAACTCAACGGCTAGATACCGCACGAGGTCCTCCAGCGCCGCCTTGGAAATGCCAATGGCGCCGTAATTGGGTGTAAAGCGTTGAGCTCCGAGGCTTGAGATAGCCACGATGCGTCCGCCTTTTTCTTTCATGAGCGGGATCGCGGCTTGGGTTAACGTCAGGAATGCCTTGGCGTTCACATCCAGCGAAATGTCCCAGTCCTTGACCCGGAGCTGGTGTACGGGTTTAAAAACGCCGAGAGCGGCATTGTGAATTATCGCGTCCAGATGGTTGGTTTTCTGGCTGATGGTTTTGAAAATCGCCGCAACCGTTTCGGGGTCGCCCACATTTCCGGCAATTAAGTGGACTTTGGCGCCTTTGGCCTGGGCTTGTTTTTGGATGGCTTCGGCCGATTCCTCATCCCGCAGAAAATTCAGGAAAATCTGCGTACCGCCGGCCGCCTGAGAGAGAGTGATGGCCCGTCCAATGCCCCGGGAACCGCCGCTGATGAAGATAAATTTTTCTGCCATAATGGGCTAATTTAGCATAAAATCCCTGGTACCATGGAAAAAAACCTGGAAGCGCAAAAGGCCAGAATCGATCACTGGATATGGGGTTTGCACTTGATGGCTTTGGTCATCATGGGGCTGGCGCTGTTTCCGATGATCTTTTTCTTTTATTCGGTTTGGCAGGGTCTGGCGGCCCAGCCGGCCTGGTTTAAAATCCTCATGTTCTCTTTTTCGATCGCCCTTGGGTTCTTTCTTTTCGGCTTAACGTTGATATTTCTCTGTGTATTGTTCAAGAATATTTTCCGTTTTAAGGTGACTCCGGGACTGCATTCCATGTATTCCAGCCAGGCCATATCGTGGATGGCCTACAATTCTTTGATCTTGCTGGCCAATGGCGCTTTCTTGGATATTTTCCGTATTTCCCCATTTCAGGTGTTGTTTTACCGTTTGATGGGCGCGCGGGTCGGCAATGACGTGCGGGTGAATACCGGCGGGCTGGCCGACCTTTCACTTTTGGAAATAGGGGATAACTCGGTAGTGGGGGGTGGAGTGGCCCTCATTGCCCATGCTTTTGAGAGAGGTTTTTTGCGTTTGGAACCCGTCAAAATTGGCAAAAACGTCACCATCGGCCTTGGCTCCATCATCATGCCCGGCTGCGAGATCGGAGATGGGGCGTCCATCGCTCCTTGCAGTCTCTTGACGCGGGGCACTAAAATTCCCCCGAAAGGCGTATGGGGCGGCAATCCGGTGCATGACCTAAGAGCCGCCCGCCGACGGGAACTCGACCTAGACCTTTAATCCCTTTCGTGTTATATTAACTCCTCATTATGGGCGGTTTCCGGTTTTTTCACAGCGTTTCCGAGTTTAAACCGGGCCAGGGATTGACCGGTTCGTTTACACTGGATGCCGCCGAAGAGTTTTTGCGGGACCATTTTCGTGATTTTCCGGTGATGCCGGGTGTTTTGCTTTTGGAATGCCTGAAGCAGGCGGCGTCCCAGTTTCTGACGATGTCGTCACCGGGCGAGCCCGAGCGGAATTACCGGCTTTTGGAAACCCATGAAGTCAAGTTTGGGCAGTTTGTGCGGCCGGGCGGTGAGTTAAAAATCTCCGTTCGATTCCTGGAGTCGCGCGATCAGCAGCACCGGTTTGACGGCCGGATCGACGTTCCCGGCGGCAAAGCTTTGTCGGCTATTTTAAGTCTTAGCCCTCTTTAATGAAGGAGCTCTTTTTTATGGCCAATGAGAAGGAAGAGATTTTTAAAAGCGTGCGCGATATTGTCGCTCAAGCACTGCGCGTGGACACGGGTAAAGTCGCTCTCGGATCGTCGCTGATCAAAGATCTTGGCGCGGAATCCATCGATTTCCTGGACATTGTTTTTCGTCTGGAAAAAGCTTTCAAAATCAAAATTCCCAAGGGAGAGCTTTTTCCCGAAAAACTTCTGACCGACGCTCGCTTTGTCCAGAATGGCCACATCACGCCGGTCGGTCTTGAGGAACTCCGCAAGAAAATGCCGGGAGCCCGATGGGAAGAATTCTCCGGGAATCCTCTCGTCTCGGAACTGGGCAATGTCTTCACGGTCGAGATGATCGTCAATTATATTTCGGAAAAGCTGGCCACCGTTGCGGACTCCTCAAATCGGCATTGATCTCATAGAATGGGAGAGAGCCAAGGCTTTTTATGAAACCCATTCTGACCGATTTTCCTCTCTAGAAAATTGCGCCAAAACGCTGGCGGCCGATGAAGCGGTTTTTAAGGCATACGGTCACAATCCTCCGGCTAAACTGCCCAAAATCCAATTCCTAAAAACCAAGAAGTTCATTATTGCGCAGTGTGTTGGTGTGTCATCCCGAGTCCCTTGACTATGCTCGGGATAAACTCCACCGAGGGATCAAGTTGATTCCTCGATTCGGTCGCCACGGCGACCTCACTCGGAATGACGGTTAAACTTATGCGGTGGGACCTTCTCGATAAATTTGAAGTTTTGAAAAAAGGCGAACCGGCCCGCGCGGTCAAATTTTTTTCCGGCAAGGAAGATTTTTTTCGGGATCATTTTCCCGGCCGGCCTCTGGTGCCGGAGTCGCTCATGATCGAGATGACCGCCCAGGCCGGCGGTGTTCTTTTCGGGCTGGGGATCGGTTTCAAAAAAGAAGTGATTCTCGCCAAAATCGAACAAGCCCGTTTTGAGCGCACGGTCGCGCCGCCCTGCCGGCTTGTGGTAGAAGCGGCTCTCGCCGAAGAACGGGAAGAGGGCGCCTGGGTCGAGGGGAAAGTTTTTTTGAACAAGGATTTGATCGGCCAGACACGGTTTCTTTTGGTGACCATGGATGCGGTGGATGACGGGAAAAAAAATGTGGTTTTCAATGACGATTTTATGAAGCATTTTGGATTACTGAGGCTTCCTTAACCCGATGAAGCGTTCCCGAGTGGTGATCACGGGTTTGGGGGCTATGACGGCGCTGGGAGAAGGATGGGAGCCTTTGTGGCGGGCTTGTGTCGAGGGCCGATCCGGCATCGCCGCGATGAAAACGGCTTCGCTTGGTTGGACGCCTCTGGCGGGCCTGGTCCCGGATTTTAATCCCGAAAAATTTGTGACCCAGCGAAAAGCGTTGAAACTCATGGCGCGGGATATTCAACTGGCCATCGCCGGGGCGAGTCTTGCTTTCCAGGATGCCGGGATGCCCGCCTTTTCCTTCAATCACGATCGCTTTGGCGTGGCGATAGGCTCGGGCGTTTTGAATCATGAGCTGGATGAACTCGCCAGTTCGGTGGAGAGCTCGATCGGCCCGGACGGCGCGCTGGACTTGAAGAAATTCGGAGAAGACGGCCTTTCCGCGCTTTTTCCGCTCTGGCTTTTGAAATACCTGCCCAACATGCCGGCCTGCCATATTTCCATTTTATGGGATTTGGAAGGCCCCAATAACACGATCACGACCGGAGCCTCCTCGAGCCTGGCCGCCGTCGGGGAAGCGGTTCGCGTCATTCAGCGCGGAGCGGCGGATATCATGCTGGCCGGGGGCGCTGAGTCTAAAGTCAATCCTCTGGGACTGTCGCAGTACAAGCTGCTGGGCGCTCTCACGGACCCTGACGGCGTTTACAGGCCGTTTGATGGCGCCGCGAAGGGGTTTGTGGTGGGCGAGGGCGCCGCGTTTTTGGTTTTGGAGGAACGGGAGCATGCTTTGAAACGGGGGGCTCGGATTTACGCTGAGATCACCGGCTTTGGTTCTTCGTCCGGCTCAGACGAAGGCCGCAAAATCGCCATGCGTCACGCGCTGGAAGACGCGGGCATCGACAAAAACAAATTGCACTACCTCCAGGCTTCCGGACTTGGCATTGCCGAGGAAGACGCTCTGGAAACCGCCGCGATCCAGGCGGTTTTGGATGGGGCCGGGCGCAATGTCCTGGTGAGCGCCTCCAAACCCGTCACCGGGTTTACGGGTTTTTCGTCGGGCGCGATGGATCTGGTCATTTCCACGGCGGCGCTTAAAAATCAAATCGTTCCACCGGTGCTTAATTTTGAAAAAGCACACAAACCTTTTGAATTTCAAATCGCCAAAGGCCTGGCTCAGGCCAGGCCCATGAAAGTGGCGATGACCAACGCTTTCGGATTTCAAAGTCCATCCGTTTCGATGATCACTTCCGTGGAAGGCGTCTCATGAAGCGAGTGGTCATTACGGGCATGGGGGCTGTGACCCCGTTGGCGCGAGGGGTCGCCGAAAATTGGAAAAAACTTTGCGAAGGCCGCTCGGGCGTGGGACGCATCACTCTTTTCAACGCGGAAAGTTTTCCCACTAAAATCGCCGGCGAGGTGAAAAATTTTAAATGTGAGCCGCCTCTGGGGCGAAATAGCGCCTTCGCGCTTGCCGCCGGCGAAGAGGCTTTCTCGGACGCCGGCCTTGCGAACGCGAAAATCAATTCCGCTCGTTTGGGAGTGTATCTGGGAGCGGGCGACGGCGGATTTAATTTTGGGGAGCATGCCGCGATTCTTTTGGCGTCATTGAATAAAGACGGTATCGGCGTTGACGGCAAAGCGTATTTTGAAAAAAGCGTCCGTCAGACAAAACCCGAGGCTGTGATCGAGCAGGAGCCTTCGCAAGTGGTCCACCACTTGTCTCGGCGTTTTCACGCGGAGGGGGTCATCTCCAACTGCCTTACGGCTTGCGCGGCTTCCAGCCAGGCGATTGGGGAAGCCGCTTGGGTGATTCGCCAGGGGTTGGCGGATGTGATGATCACCGGCGGCGCGCATTCGATGATTCATCCCATGGGCTTGGCCGGTTTTAATTTATTGACCGCGCTTTCCACTCGCAATGACCAGCCCGAAAAAGCTTCAAGACCTTTTGACAAAAACCGCGATGGATTTGTGTTATCGGAAGGCTCGGCGGGTTTGATCCTCGAAGAGTTGGAACACGCCCGAAAAAGAGGGGCGAAGATTTACGCGGAGTTGGCCGGTTATGGAACGACGGCGGACGCTTTTCGTCTCACTGATCCCCATCCCGAAGGCCGCGGGGCCGTTCAAGCGATGCGTTTGGCGCTGGAAGACGCGGGCCTGGCCCCAGACGCCATTGAATACATCAACGCGCATGGGACGTCGACGCAGCTGAATGATCAAATCGAAACTCTGGCCGTCAAAAAAGTATTTTCCAACGCCAAACAGATTCCCATGAGTTCCATCAAATCCATGGTGGGCCACATGATCGCCGCCGCGGGCGCTTTTGAACTGATCGCCAGCGTTCTCACGATCCGCGACGGCGTCATTCCACCGACGATCAATTACGAAACGCCGGACGACAACTGCGACCTGGATTATGTGCCCAATGTTGCTCGCCGGCAAAAAGTGGAGGCAGTGTTAAGCAATTCATTTGGATTCGGCGGACAGAATGTGTCTTTGATTGTGAGAAAATATGTTTGAGTCATTGCGAGCGAACGTAGTGAGCGAAGCAATCTTTGCGCAAAGATTGCTTCGTCCCATCATTCGATGGGACTCGCAATGACACAGCAAGTTCGGTTTTTCATTGATTTCGACGGAACAATTTCAAACGAGGATGTCGTCGACCGCATTCTCGAGCGTTTTGCCAAACCCCAATGGCAGGAGATCGAAAAAGAGTGGGCTGAAGGGAAAATCGGGTCTCGGGAATGCCTGGACCGTCAATTGGCTTTGGTCTCCGCTTCGCCCGGTGATTTTGAGAAATTATTGAGCGAAATATCGATAGATCCGGGTTTTGTGTCTTTCATGGCCGCTTGCAGGGAGCGCTCCATACCCGTTGTGATTGTCAGCGACGGGTTTGACCTTGTGATTCGGCGCGTGCTGGCCGGGATGAATTCTTTTTTACTTTATTCCAACCGGCTGGAAACGGCCGGAGAGGGGTTGAAACCCTCGTTTGCCGGAGAGACCTGCGAACATGGCTGCGCTAATTGCAAACCGGCCGTGATGCGGCGTTTTACCGACGGCCGCAAAAGTGTTTTTGTGGGGGACGGTCTCTCAGACCGTTTCGCGGCGCATGCGGCCGATTTTGTATTCGCGAAGAAAAAACTTTTGGATTATTGCGTTGAGAAGAAGATCGCCCACCAACCCTACACTTCCTTCAAGGACATCGAAAAATGGATACCAAGAAACTCTTAGAAAAAGAAAAAAAATACTGTTCATGGGGGGACACGGTCCATTACCTGGAGCCACCCAAGTTTTTCGACCGTTGCGAGGGCAGCACTCTCTACGATAAGGAAGGCGGGAAGTTTTTGGACCTTCAGATGTGGTATTCGGCGGCCAGTTTCGGCTACGCCAATCCGCGTTTGGCGACAGCTTTGAAGAAACAAATCGATAAACTCCCGCAGCTGGCCTGCCAATACCTGCATGAGGAAAAAGTGGAGCTTGCCGAGAAGATCGCCAGGTCTATGGAGCGGCTTTTCGGAGAAGAAGGCCGCGTGCATTTCAATGTCGGCGGTTCGCAGGCGGTGGAGGATTCGCTGAAGCTCGTGCGCAATCACACGCATAAGAATCTCGTTTTCGCCTTCATGGGCGGTTATCACGGCAGGACGCTCGGCGCCTCGGCCATCACTTCCAGCTACCGCTACCGCCGGCGGTACGGGCATTTTTCCGACCGCGCGCAATTTGTTCCTTATCCTTACTGCTACCGCTGTCCCTACGACAAAAAATACCCCGACTGCAAGATGTACTGCGTGAAGCAGTTTGAAAAGCTCTTTGAAACCGAGTACAACGGCGTTTTGGACACCAAAACCGGCGAGTCCGAATACGGCGCTTTTTATATCGAGTCCATCCAGGGCACCGGCGGTTATGTCATCCCGCCGAAAGAATATTTCCCGATGCTCAAGGAAATCCTCGACCGTCACAAAATTCTCCTGGTGGACGATGAGATCCAGATGGGATTTCACCGCGCGGGAAAACTGTGGGGCCTGGCCAATTTCAATGTGACGCCGGATGTGGTTGTTTTCGGAAAAGCGCTCACGAATGGTTTAAACCCCTTGTCGGGGATTTGGGCCAAGGAAAAACTCATCAGTCCCAAGGTTTTCCCGGCGGGATCGACGCATTCCACATTTTCCTCCAACACGCTGGGAACGGCCGTGGGGCTTGAGGTGATGAAGCTCTGCGAGGAAAATGATTACGAAAAAATCGTCAACGCCAAGGGCAAAGCCTTTTTGTCGCGTTTAAAATCCCTGAAGAAAAAACACCCTAAAGTCATCGGAGACGTGGACGGCATGGGTCTTGCGCTGCGCATGGAAATCGTCAAACCCGACGGTTACACGCCGGATCGGGAGCTGGCCGATCGGATATTCGCCGAAGGCATGAAAGGGGACATCAAGACCTCCAAAGGAAAAATGGGCCTGGTTCTGGACGTCGGCGGCTATTACAAAAACGTTTTCACCATCGCCCCCTCCTTCGGCATAACCGAATCCGAAATGAACCTGGCCATCGAGCTTTTTGAGCAGCTGATCCGGCGCGCGACGAATAAAAGGTGAATTTGAACCCTGTCGCGGTTCGCACATGGGTGTACCGGAAGCTGCCTGAGCGGTTTCTCAAAGGCATCGAAGCCGACAATTTCCGAAAAACCGTCCGGTATGTCGCCGATCACTCGCCATTCTACAAGCGAAAGTTCGCCGAATACCGGATTGACCCCCAAAAAGTCAAGAAGCCGGAAGATCTTGGGAATTTTTTCACGACTCCCGAGGATTTGCGCGCGCATAATGAAGAATTCATCTGCGCGCATCCGGACACCGCTTTTGAAACCACCGGCACCACTTCCAAAAAATCCAAGCGGGTTTATTTTTCGCGGGCTGAGGTCCGCGAGGCAGGCTGGGCAGGCGCTATCGGACTCTGGAATCTCGGGGTTCGTCCGCAAGACCGGGTGGTCAGCGCTTTTGATTATTCGTTTTGGGTCTCGGGCCCGGTGCTCGAGGCTTCCTGCGACGTGATCGGATGTTTTCATATCGAAGCCTCCCGGATGGAGCCCGCCGAGTTTTATGACCGTGTGGTTGACTATGGGGTGACGGTGATTGTGGGAGACCCCTCCTGGATTGTCCGGCTGAGTGAAGTGGCCGAAAAAAAAGGCGCCTGGTCGGTAAAGCTTTTACTGGCCGGTGGTGAAAATCTGACGGAAGAAGCCCGGCGTTATGTGGAAGGGGTTTGGAAAGCGGACTTTATTTTAAGCTACGGACAAACCGAGGCTTTCGGCGCCATCGGCATGGAAACGCGCGAGAAAGAAGGTTACGCGCTGAATGAGTTTCACAATAAATTTGAAATCATCAACCCCGACGCCGAAGGCTATGGGGAGCTGGTGTACACAACGTTGAACCGGCGCGTGATGCCGCTAGTGCGTTACCGATCAGGCGATCTGACACGGTTTTTGCCACCGTCCCCGAAAGTTCAATTGCCGGTGCGGCGCATTGAGAAATTAAAAGGCCGCGTCGATGAATGGATCGCCACCGGCATGGGCAATATCGCGCCCTGGATGTTTGAAACTTTTTTCCAAAAGCTCGGCGCGGGCAACGACTGGCAAATCAGCGTGGATAAACCTAACCTAAAAGACCGGATTACCTTTCACGTCGAGCGCGATGGCATCGACGTCCTAACCGTTTTCAAACAAGAATTCCCGGGCGAAGCCCGCACGCAGGAAATGGGCCTAGTCGAATTCGCCGTCCAAGTCCACGACCCCGGCACCCTCCGCCAAGGCCGTAAACTCCGCCGCATCCTCGACAACAGAAAGTTTTAATCAGCTGTCATTTCGAGCCCTGTCGAATGACGGGGCGAGAAATCCTTTTCTTAAAAGTAAAAGGTTCTTTTCTTGCGAGAAGTTGAAGAACTTACAAGCGCTTACAAGCAAAAGAAAGATTTCTCGGCCTTCGGCCTCGAAATGACATGGGGCGATTGAATTCATAAGTGTAACTAGAGCGAAACTAGACTAACTTTTTTTGATGGAGGGTTTGTCTTCCAGGAAGAGCCAGATGGCCAGGCCTATGGCCATCCAGACCCATTCGCGGAGGCGGCGGATGATGGCGAAGGCCAGGCCGAAGGATTTTTCGAGGCCGAACTGGAGGAAGATGAGGACGATGCCCGCTTCCTGCGTTCCGATGCTGGAAGGAACGAAGAAGGTCACGATTCTTAAGACTTGAATCAACGCTTCAAAAAGCCAGGCTTCCGCCCAGCCGATTTCCATTCCCAGGAGCCGCGCAATCCAATACACCTCGATCACCCCGGTCAGCCATCCCAGCAGATTGAAAAACGTCGACAGCAAAAAACGCCGGAAGTTTGTCGTGTAGAAACGCTTGATTTCGTTATCCAGCGATAAAAATCGCTGTCCCTTTTCCTGGGAATCCGCGCCCCACCATTTGAATGTTTCGCCCAGCGCGTGCACTTGCTTAAAAATCCCCCAATGCAGGCCGATGACCAGAAGAAGCGCCACGACGCCCAGTACGATGAGAAAAATCAGAACGCTATTCATCAGAATGGGGGTCAGCGGCAGGGTTTTCAGTGTCGCCAGAACCGCCCCAATCACGAAAATATTGAGCGACACCCAAAAAGTGGTGTGCACGATGAGAATAGACGCGAAGCCTTCGGCCAGCGGGACGCCATGTCGCCGTCTTAAAAGTTCCGCTTTGATCGGTTCGCCGCCCAAGGACGCCGCCCAGGGAATGATATTGTTCAGCGTCTCGCCAACGATGCGGATCAGATAAAGATCGCGGAAGGGGACATGGTTGGGTAAATTTTTGGGGAAGGAATAAGCCCAGCCCCATGTGTCAAAAGCGAAAATAAACGGGTAAATGAAAATCAGCGGAAGCAATTTCCATTTGAGCGCATAAAGCTGCGAGGACAATTCCTGCCAGCCCACCGCTTGGATGGTGGCGAAGAGAACGTAGAATCCAAACACCAAGAGGAGGAGTTTAAACGCTCTCATGAATCCCCTTTTTTATAATCCAGCGGAAGTTGAGCAAAAGAGCGCCGATCCATATCGCTTGCATGTAGACCGCTCCCACCCAAAGCAGGATAGCGGTTTGTCCGATGATGGCGAAACCCACGACAAACCAAGATGCCTCGCCCTCCCGGAGGCCATCAAATATTTTAAAAAAGAAAGACCCTCGCGCGGCCGCGTTCGGATTGGGTGTTCCGAAAACAGCCGGCCCGAAACCTTTTAATTTTTCAAGGATAACCAGAAGAAAGTGAAGCAAAGTCCCGCTGACGCAAAGCGCGGCCAGTGTCAAGACAAGGGAAGGATTCTGAGTTTTGAGCGTCCCAACGGCAATGCCTAAAAAAAGCGCCACATCGTTTAACACGTCCACAATAACATCCAGCCACGCCCCAAAAGCGCTTTTCAGGTTTTTGGCGCGAGCCACTTCACCGTCGCAATTGTCCAGCACCGTGGCCAGCTCATAACAGGCCGCCGCCGCCAGTCCCGCGCCGTAAGCGCCTCGAGAAAAAAGCAGGCCGCCGGAAATTCCAAACAAAAGACTCAACAGCGTAATGCCGTTGGGGGTGATGGGTGTTTTGAGCAGAAGGGCGGTCAGAGGACGCGACAGCGCCCGGTTCATTGTTTAAGCGCTTTTTTCAAAACGGTGAAGAAGCGCCGGATATCGGAGTCGCGGATGTCACCCAGGTTGGCCACGCGAAAGATCTTATTTTTCAGCTCGGACTGGCCGGCATAGATGATGAAGCCCGATTGTTTCAATTTATCGTGCAGAGCTTCGTAGGAAACGCCCTCAGGGAGCCGGAGCGCGGTTAGCACATGCGAGCGAAATTCTTTTTCGACAAGGAAAGTGAGTTTCAGGTCTGTGAGGCCCTGTTCGATGAGCGCGCATTTGGCCTCGTAGCGGGCAATCCGGTTTCTCAGGCCCTCAGACTTCAGTTCATCCAACGCTTCATTAAACGCGTAGAAGATCTGGACGGCCGGTGTAAAAGGGGTGTCGCCGCGGTCTTCATGGCGCAGGGTTTGCGCCAGATCCAGATAAAGCGATCTGGCTTTTTTCTTTTTGAGGCGTTGGGCTTCTTTTTTGGAAACGATGACAAACGACACGCCGGGAAAGCCATGCAGGCATTTGCCGGAGGTGCCGGCGCAGAAATCAATATTCCACTTTTTGAAATCCACACGCTCGCCGCCAAGAGAACTGACCGCGTCCACCAAAAATGTTTTGCCGTTTTTTTTGGCGATGCGGCCGACTTCGGCGACGGGGTTGAGCATCCCGGTAGAGGTTTCGTGATGGACCATGGCTATTCCGTGGATCGAATCGTCATTTTTCAGGAAAGTTTCAATCTGGCTCATGGAGGGAAAAGATCCCGGATGGGCCTTCAAGGTTTCCACCGGCGTGTCATGGATTTCGAGGATATTTTTCATGCGGTCGCCGTAAACCCCGTTGGAAAGAACGAGGATTTTTTTGCCTTCTTCGGCAAAAGAGGAAAGCATTGCCTCAAGGGCCGTGGTGCCGGAACCGCTGAAAAGGGCGACGGTGTGCGTCGACCGAACCCCGAACAGTTTCAGGACTTTTTCCCGCACATCACTCATCAAATCCGAGAACTCCTCCTCGCGATGGCAGATGTCAGATTTTAAAAGCGCCCGCCGCACGCGGGGAGTGACATTGACCGGCCCCGGATTCATTAAAACCCACCTATGTTTTGGCATAAGAGCTCACTTGATCCCTCGACTTCGCTCGGGATGACATTATGAAATTATTCTCCAAGCGACAATGGCTGCCGCGATGCGGTAAACGCCGAAAATGACAAAATTATGATTCTGAATATACCGCAGCAAAAACCGCATGGCTAGGTTCGCCACAAAAAAAGAAGTGACCGCGCCAATCGCCAATAAGACCCAATCTCCCGATGTAAACGTGATGCCATGCTTTAAAAGGTCCAGTCCCGTCGCCGCCAGCATGGTCGGAACGGCCAAAAGGAAGGAAAACTCCACGATGGTTTTCCGTTTTAAGCCCAAGGCCAATCCGCCGATGATGGTGGCGGCTGAACGGGAGACCCCCGGGATCATGGCCAACGATTGGAAGATCCCAATCAAAAAAGCGTCCTTGTATCGGATTTCTTTCACATTCGAGGCTTTATCTTCATGGTGAAATAATTCAAAAAGAATGAGAATAACGCCTCCGGCCAGGAAAGCCCATAGGACCACCACCTCATTGCCCATTAAAAATTTCTTAATTATTTTGTAAAAAAGAAAACCGAGAATCGCCGTCGGTATAAAAGCGGCTAAAACATGTTTCCATATGTCCTTATCCTTCAAAAGGGCGCGGCCATAAAGCGCGGGGACGGCGAGGATAGCCCCCAATTGAATGGCGATTTCAAAGCTTTTCAGGAATTCGGTTTGCGCCAGTCCCAGGGCTTTGGAGGTCAAAATCAGATGCCCGGTGGAGGAGATGGGAAGGAATTCGGTGACCCCTTCGACAATGCCCAGTGTGAATGCTTCAAGCCAATTCATTGAATAATTATAGCATGGTTTTCATGGTACAATACCCACCTTACAATCAGTCATGTGCGGAATATTCGGTTACACAGGTAAAAAAGAAGCGCAAGGCCTGGTTCTTGAGGGACTTAAGCATCTCGAGTACCGCGGCTACGACTCCTCAGGCATCGCCGTTTTGAACGGCGCAAGGCACATCTCCGTCAAGAAAACCGACGGCAAGATCCGCAAGCTCGAAGAAATCCTGAAAGTCCATCCTTTGAAGGGCACCACCGCCATCGGTCACACCCGCTGGGCCACGCATGGCACGCCCAGCCCCCATAATGCCCATCCCCATCTGGACGGCGAAAGCGAGATCGCCGTGGTGCATAACGGCATCATCGAAAATTATTTTGATTTGAAAAAAACGCTGGAAGAAGAAGGCATCCGGTTCCAGTCGGAAACGGATACGGAAGTCATTGTCCATCTGGTGGCCAAGCATTACAAGGGCATTCTGGAAAACGCTGTCCGGCGCGCTTTGAAGGAACTCAGAGGCACATTCGCCATTGCCGTTATGACATCCCATGAGTCCGGAAAAATTGTGGCGGCAAAACTCGACAGCCCGCTGGTGCTGGGACTGGGGAAGGGCGAAAATTTTCTGGCCAGCGACGTTTCCGCTGTCTTAACCCACACCAACCGCGTGATTTATCTGGAAAATGGTGAAATGGTGACACTCACCGGCGAAGAATTCAAAATCACCAATTTCGCGGGAAAAGCGGTCTCGCGCAAGCCTGTGGTGATCGACTGGGACGTCACCCGCGCGCAAAAGGGCGGTTTCGAGCATTTCATGCTGAAGGAGATCTTTGAGCAGCCGGACATTCTCGCCGCGATTTTAAAAGAGCGGGTCACCGGCACGCGCATCCACTTTGATGAGTTGAAAATCCCCGCCGCCCAACTGAAGAGAATCAAACGAATCCTCATCATCGCCTGCGGCACGGCGTACCACGCGGGTCTCACGGCCAAGTATATTTTTGAAGAATTCACCGATATCCCCGTGTCGGTGGACACTTCTTCCGAATTTCGTTATCGCAACGCGGTTATTGATAAGAATACGCTTTTAATCGCCATTTCCCAAAGCGGCGAGACGGCCGATACGCTGGCCGGTTTGCGGGAAGCCAAGAAAAAGAAGGCGCTGACGCTGACCCTTTGCAATGTGCTGGGCAGTTCGCTTTCCCGCGAGGCCAAAGGGGTTATTTACACGCATGCGGGGCCTGAGATCGCCGTGGCCTCCACAAAAGCCTATACCGCGCAGCTGGCGGTTTTGTATCTTTTGGCGCTTTATTTCGCGCAAATAGGAGCGGGATCTTCAAAAAAAATAACACCGGCGCTTAAAGAATTTATGCATATCCCCGTTCTCATGCGGAAAATTTTGGATAGCTATAAGAGAAATGAAAGCCAGTGGCGCGACAACGCCCATGACTTCAGCCAGCGCCGTAAAAACGCGCCCAATTTCTTTTTGTATTTGGGCCGGCATATCAATTATCCAAACGCGTTGGAAGGCGCATTGAAGTTGAAAGAGATTTCCTATATTCCGGCCGAAGGCTATGCGGCCGGTGAGATGAAGCATGGTCCCATCGCGTTGATAGACGAGAATCCATGGGTCATCTGCCTGGCGCCCAAGTCCAAGACTTATGACAAGATGATTTCCAATATCCAGGAAATCCGCGCGCGCAGCGGCTGTGTGATCCCTATCGTCACGGAGGGGGATGAGGAGATCAAAAAACTCAACCCCATCTACATCATCCAAATCCCCGAAGTGTCTGAGATTTTTTCGCCGCTTTTAACGGTTATCCCGCTTCAGCTGATCGCCTACACGATGGCGCGTGAGTTTGGCCGTGACATCGATCAACCGAGAAATCTGGCGAAGTCAGTAACGGTAGAATAATGAATTCAAAATGTAAAATGAGAAATGTAAAAAATGGAGCCCTTTCAGGGCCTTTTGATAAAGGTCGCGTTAGCGACTCCCTATTTTACATTTCTCATTTTTAATTTTTCATTCACATGTCAGGCATTCTCTATTTGGTGGCCACTCCCATCGGTAATCTTGGCGACATCACTTACCGGGCCGTTGAGATTTTAAAAAACGTGGATCTTATTGCCTGCGAAGATACCCGGCACTCCTCCGTTCTCCTCAATCATTATGGCATTCACAAACCACTGATGAGTTACCATGATTTTTCTGAGCGTCAAAAAGCCCCGCGGTTAGCCGAAGAAATGAAAAACGGCAAGACAATCGCCCTGATCTCGGACGCGGGAACGCCCGGGATCGCCGATCCGGGTTATCGGCTGGTCAAAGCGGCGATTGAAAATAATATCAAAGTCGAAGCCATTCCCGGTCCTTCGGCGGTTTTGACGGCTTTATCGCTGTCCGGTTTACCCACGGACCGATTTGTGTTTGAAGGATTTTTACCCGTCAAATCCGGCGCGCGTGAGAAAAAACTGCTTTCGCTGAAAGAGGAAGATCGCACAGTCATTTTTTATGAGTCCCCCCACCGGATTTTAAAGTCCCTCAAAGCGATTGAAAAAACGCTTGGAGAAATCACGGTGGTTGTGGCGCGCGAGCTCACGAAAAAATTTGAAGAAATATTTCGCGGAACAGCCGCCGAAGCCCATAAATACTTCTCCCAAAAAAAAATACGGGGAGAGTTCGTTATCCTGTTGAGTTCATCGCTTGTCATTCCGAGCCCCCTTGCAGGGGGTAAACTCCGCGAGGAATCAAGTTG
>JACQQX010000006.1 GCA_016206805.1 Candidatus Omnitrophota bacterium | reverse complement strand
GGCATCCAGACGCGCGGAGTTCTTCTGGCCCGCCGCGTTCAAGCGGCCATTCATTCCATCACCAAAATCGAAGTCCCTCTGGGCATTCTCGATATCAATCTCTATCGTGACGACCTGACCCGGGTTTCCGAACAACCCATCATCCGCAGAACCGAAATCAATTTCAATCTCGATAATAAAATCGTGGTGTTGGTCGACGATGTCCTGTACACCGGCCGGACCATCCGCTGCGCGCTGGACGCTCTCATCGACTTCGGGCGTCCCAAGCGGATAGAGCTGGCGGTTCTCATCGATCGGGGGCACCGGGAGCTGCCGATTCGCGCTGATTTTGTCGGTAAAAATATTCCCACCAGTGAAAATGAACTGGTGCATGTGCATTTCAAGGAAAGTGACGAAAAAGAGGAAGTAATCGTTAAATGACAGAAATCAGGATTCAGAAGACAGAGGACAGGGAAAGAAAAAAGACCTGGGTAAGAAAAGACCTTCTTTCCGTGGAAGAACTTTCTAAAGAAGAGATAAAGCTGGTTTTGGATACGGCGGAATCTTTTAAAGAGGTTTCTTCGCGCGACGTGAAAAAAGTGCCGGCACTGCGCGGGAAAACGATAGCCAATCTTTTCTTTGAGCCTTCGACGCGCACGCGTACCAGTTTTGAGCTGGCCGCCAAGCGCCTTTCGGCGGACATCATCAACTTTTCAGCCTCAGGCTCCAGCACTTCCAAAGGTGAAAGTTTAAGTGATACCGCCAAAAA
Source organism: Candidatus Omnitrophota bacterium (assembly GCA_016206805.1). Lineage (GTDB taxonomy): Bacteria > Omnitrophota > Gorgyraeia > 2-02-FULL-51-18 > 2-02-FULL-51-18 > JACQQX01. The sequence continues at coordinate 8,397 of JACQQX010000006.1, read as the reverse complement.
TATCGAAGCCATGCATGTGGACACCATTGTGATGCGGCACCCTTCATCGGGATCGGCGGAGGTTCTTTCGCGATGCGTGAAGGCCGGCATCGTCAATGCCGGAGACGGGATTCATGAGCATCCGACGCAGGGGTTACTCGATCTTTTTACGATACGGGAGAAGAAAAAAAATCTTGAAGGGATTCGCGTTTGTCTGGTCGGGGACATTTTGCACTCGCGGGTGGCGCGGTCCAATATCTGGGGACTCGTCAAAATGGGCGCCAAAGTGACGGTTTGCGGCCCGCCGACATTGATTCCCGCCAAAATAGAAGAATTGGGAGTCGAGGTGTGCTACGACCTCGACAAGGCGGTGAAAGATCAGGATGTTTTGAATATTTTGCGCATTCAGTTGGAGCGCCAGCGAGGCGCTTTCTTCCCGTCCATACGGGAGTATGCGGCCGAGTATGGGATTTCTTCGGAGCGTCTTAAGAAAGCGAAACCGGATGTCGTGATCATGCATCCGGGACCCGTGAACCGCGGTGTCGAGCTCTCGTCGGCGGTGGCGGATGGAAAACATTCGGTGATCTTGGATCAGGTGACGAATGGGGTCGCTATCCGCATGGCGGTATTATTTCTAACTACCATGGTAGATAGCGACCCCATTCGTCATCCCGAGCAAGCGAGCGTTAGCGAGCGCGTCGAGGGATCAAGTTGATTCCTCGACTTCGCTCGGAATGACAGAGGGTGCTCGGAATGACAGAGGGTGCTCGGAATGACAGAGGCATTTCATGAAAATTCTCATTAAAAACGGGCACGTGGTCGATCCCCGCAATAAAATCGACGGCGTGGTGGACATTCTCATCGAAAATGACCGCATCAAAAAAGTTTTCAAGAAAAGCGATGTCAAAGCGGACCGTGAAATTGACGCCAAAGGCAAAATCGTGGCCCCCGGTTTCATTGATATGCACGTTCATCTGAGGCAGCCGGGTTACGAATACAAAGAAACGATTGAAACGGGACTGCGCGCGGCGGCCAAGGGCGGTTTTACCGGCGTTTGCCCGATGCCCAACACCAACCCCGTCGCGGATCGCCGGTCAGACATGGAGTTCATGATAGGCGAGGCTCGGCGGCTGTCGTTGGTCAATCTATGGCCGGTGGGAGCGGTGACGCTCAAGCAGGAGGGGAAGGAGCTCACCGAATTTGGAGAATTGAAAAAAGGCGGCGCGATGGCGCTTTCGGATGACGGACGTCCCATCACGGATTCGCAAATCCTGCGCAGAGCGCTCGAGTACGCCAAAAAGTTTGACCTGACGATTCTCGCGCACTGTCAGGACGAAGGGCTTTTCTGCGGGGGATGCATGCACGAGGGATTTATTTCCACGAGACTGGGGCTTGCCGGTATTCCGGCCGAAGCTGAGAGCGCCGAAGTCGCGCGCGACATCCAACTGGCTAATTTGACGGGCGGAAAGCTGCACTTTTGTCATATTTCGAGCAAAAAATCACTCGATCTCATCCGCGAGGCGAAAAAAAGAGGGTCACTGGTGACGGCGGAAACTTGTCCCCATTATTTTCATCTGACGGACGCGGCGGTTCTCGGTTACAATACCAACGCGAAAATGAATCCGCCGCTTCGCACGCGCGAAGATGTGGAGGCGGTAAAACTTTCTTTGAAAGACGGCACGATCGATACGATTGCCACCGATCACGCGCCGCATTCGGAAAGCGAAAAAGCTTCGGAATTTGACCAGGCGCCATTTGGAATCATCGGACTGGAAACGTCGCTGGCGCTTTCACTGGACCTGGTGGCAGAAAAAGTTTTGACGATGTCGGGGCTCGTGGAGAAAATGTCTTTGGCGCCGGCGAAAATTCTGGGTCTTGACCGCGGACATCTTTCGGAAGGCGCTGTGGCCGACATCACGATTTTGGATCCCACCCAACAGTGGGTCGTGGATGCGACGAAGTTTGAGTCCAAATCAAAGAACTCCCCATTTTTGGGGTGGAAAGTCAAAGGCCGGGCGACGGACGTTTTCTGCGCGGGCCGGCAGGTGTTGAAGGATGGGGAGATTGTTTAATCCAATTGTCATTTCGAGGCCGCCGCAGGCGACCGAGAAATCTCATAAAAAAGGATTTCTCGGCCCTTGGCCTCGAAATGACAAAGAAGATCAACACGGACAAGAGGAGTGATGCTGAAGAAAAAAGCGGTTCTGGCTCTTGAAGATGGGAAGATTTATCGGGGCACTTCCTTTGGCGCGGAAGGAGAGGCTTACGGCGAAGTCGTTTTCAATACGAGCATGACGGGTTATCAGGAAATTCTCACCGACCCTTCCTATAAGGGTCAGATGGTTTGCATGACTTATCCTCTGATCGGCAACTACGGCGTTAACCGCGAAGATGTCGAATCATCACGGCCTTATGTCGAAGGGTTCATCGTCAAAGAAGTGAGTAAGATTTATTCCAATTGGCGGGCTTCCCAGGATCTGGGGACCTATCTTAAAAAAAATAAAGTGGTCGGGATTGAAGGAGTCGACACCCGCGCGCTAACCAAGCACTTGCGGGAGGCCGGCGCTAAAAAAGGCGTTATCTCCACTAAAGACTTGGATGAAAAAAGCTTGGTTCGCAAAGCAAAGGCCTCTGCGGGGTTGGTTGGCCGCGATTTGATTAAGGAAGTCACCTGCAAGAAGGCCTATGACTGGAATAAAACCGGGAAATACCGCGTGGTGGCCATTGATTCGGGGATCAAACTCAATATTTTAAGAAGTTTGGCCCGGCGCGGGTGCCGTGTGCGGGTGGTGCCGGCTACGGCGACAAAGGAAGAAATCCTTTCTTTCAAACCAGACGGACTTTTTCTCTCCAACGGCCCCGGAGACCCCGAGGCATTGCCTTATATCGTCAACACCGTTAAAAGTTTAATGGAAGACCTGCCGGTTTTTGGAATATGCCTTGGCCATCAAATCCTGGGGCAGGCGTTCGGGGGCAAAACATTCAAACTCAAATTCGGCCATCACGGCGGCAATCAGCCGGTCATGGATTTGAGGTCCAAGAGCGTGGCCATTACCGCGCAAAACCATGGGTTTGCCGTGGATGTCAACTCGATACGCGATAAAAATGTGGTTTTGACACATGTGAATTTAAATGACAAGACCTGCGCGGGAATGGAACATAAGAAACTCCCCATTTTTTCCGTGCAATACCACCCCGAATCCGCGCCCGGTCCGCATGACGCGGCGGGACACTTTGATAAATTTGTGGAAATGATGGAAGGAAATGCAAAATGAAAAATGAGAAATGTAAAATAAAGTGTCGCTCCGCGACCTTTATTGAAGTCCCGAAGGGACTCCATTTTTTACATTTTGCATTTTTCATTTTGCATTAATCTTATGCCCAAACGCACCGATATTCATAAAATTTTAATCATCGGCTCCGGCCCCATCGTCATCGGGCAGGCTTGTGAGTTTGATTATTCGGGGACGCAGGCTTGCAAGGCCCTGCGGGAAGATGGTTATGAAGTCGTTTTGATCAATTCCAATCCGGCGACGATTATGACCGATCCCCAAACCGCCGATCGCACGTATATCGAGCCCATCACGGTTGAGTTTTTGGAAAAAATCATCCGGATCGAACGTCCGGACGCGGTGCTGCCCACCCTGGGCGGCCAGACCGGTTTGAATACCGCGGTGAAAGCGGCCGAAGCCGGGATTTTCAAAAAATACGGCGTTCAAATGATAGGCGTGAACGTTCACTCGATCCAAAAAGCGGAAAACCGCCAGCTTTTTAAGAAAGCCATGCAGAAAATCGGTTTGGATTTGCCCCGCTCGGGCCTGGCGCATTCGATGCCGGAGGCGATGCGGGCTTTGAAGAAAATCGGATTGCCGCTGGTGATCCGGCCGAGTTTTACGCTCGGAGGAACGGGCGGCGGGATCGCCGAAACGCTTGAGGATTTTAAGCGAATTGCCGCCTCGGGGCTGGAATTATCGATGACGCATGAGATTTTGGTCGAAGAATCGATTGTGGGATGGAAAGAATTTGAACTGGAGGTGATGCGCGACCGCCTGGACAATGTCGTCATCATCTGCTCCATTGAGAATTTTGACCCCATGGGTGTCCACACCGGCGACTCGATCACCGTGGCGCCGGCCCAAACGTTGACCGATGTGGAATACCAAAAGATGCGCGACGCCTCTATCGCCTGTATCCGAGAAATCGGCGTGGAAACGGGCGGGTCCAATATTCAATTCGCGCTGAATCCTAAAAACGGACGCATGGTGGTGATCGAGATGAATCCGCGCGTGTCACGCTCCTCGGCGCTGGCTTCAAAAGCCACCGGTTTTCCGATCGCCAAAATCGCGGCAAAACTCGCCGTCGGTTACACGCTGGATGAGATCCCCAACGACATTACCCAAAAAACACCCGCCAGTTTTGAGCCGGCGATTGATTATTGCGTGGTGAAAATCCCCCGTTTTGCTTTTGAGAAATTTCCGGCCGCCGATCCCACGCTCACCACCCAGATGAAGTCCGTGGGAGAGGTGATGGCGATCGGGCGCACCTTCAAAGAAGCTTTCCAAAAGGGCTTGCGGGGTCTTGAAGTGAAGCTGCATGGTTTTGAGTCCAAACGCGCCACCGGGGATCTCCTGGACCACTTGAAGCGTCCAAACGCCGAGCGCGTTTCTTATCTCAAGCGCGCGATAAAAGAGGGGATGAGCCTTAAAAAAATACACCGCATCACCCACATCGACCCATGGTTCCTGGAAAACCTTAAAGAAATAGTCGATTTTGAGAAAGAATTGCGCCGGTCGCCCTTGACGCCTGATATTTTGTATCGGGCCAAGACCCTTGGTTTTTCGGACGCGCAACTGGCCGAGATTTATTCAAAAAAAGAAGACCAAATCCGCGCTTTGAGGAATAAAGAAGGCGTTCGCCCAACTTATAAGTTGGTGGATACTTGCGCGGCCGAGTTTGAGGCTTTCACCCCTTATTATTATTCCACTTATGAAGACGAGGATGAGGTCCGGGTTTCTTCCAAGAAGAAAATCATGATTTTGGGCGGGGGCCCCAACCGGATTGGCCAGGGAATCGAGTTTGATTACTGCTGCTGTCACGCTTCGTTTGCCTTGAAAGAGATCGGTTACGAAACCATTATGGTCAATTGCAACCCTGAGACGGTTTCGACGGACTATGACACCTCCGACAGGCTTTATTTTGAGCCGGTGACTCTCGAAGATGTTCTCAATATCGTCGAAAAAGAAAAGCCGAATGGGGTTATTGTCCAATTTGGCGGGCAAACGCCGCTCAATCTGGCGCTGGCTCTCAAGAAAGCGGGAGTGCCCATCATCGGCACCAGCCCCGAGGCGATAGACCGCGCCGAAGACCGAAAAAAGTTTAAAGCCGTTGTTGAGAAATTAGGTCTCCGACAACCTGAAAGCGGTACGGCTGTCAGCATCGATGAAGCGAAGGTCCAAGCCCAGCGGATCGGTTATCCCGTTTTAGTGCGTCCGTCCTATGTTTTGGGAGGGCGGGCCATGGAAATCGTGTACGACCAACCCAGCCTTCAAGACTATATGAAAAAAAATGCCGTTGAGGTTTCACGCGACCGCCCTATTCTTATCGATCAGTTCTTGGAAGGCGCCAAAGAAGTGGATGTGGACATGATTTCAGACGGCGAAACCTTTGTCGTGGGCGGCGTCATGGAGCATATCGAGCAGGCGGGCATTCATTCCGGTGACAGCGCTTGTTCCCTGCCTCCTTATTCGCTTCCTCAAAATATTATTGATGAAATCAAGCGTCAGACCCGGGCAATCGCGCAGGAGTTGGAAGTGATTGGCCTCATGAATGTTCAGTTCGCCGTGAAAGATGGCGCGGTGGTTGTTTTGGAAGTCAACCCGCGCGCTTCCCGGACCATTCCTTTTGTGTCAAAAGCGATCGGCGTGCCGCTGGCCAAACTCGCCGCTAAAGTCATGGCTGGGAAAAAATTAAAGGACTTGGGTTTCACCGAAGAAATCGTGCCGCCCTTTGTTTCGGTTAAGGAAGTGGTGCTGCCTTTCGTGCGTTTTCGCGGGGTGGATATTCTTCTGGGTCCTGAGATGAAATCAACGGGTGAGGTGATGGGTATCGATGAAGACCTGGGCAGGGCCTTCGCCAAAGCGCAGATCGCGGCCAGTTCCCCACTGCCGCTGAAAGGCACGGTCTTTTTGAGCGTAAAGGACAAAGATAAGCCCGTGGCCATGCCCATCGCCAAAGACCTGCACGGCATGGGTTTTAAACTCGTGGCCACAGCGGGCACCGCGAGCGAAATCCGAAATATGGGGATTCCCGTCAAAGTCCTTAAAAAGATCCAAGAGGGCAGTCCCAATGTCACCGATCTTATCAACACTTCAAAGATCGCGCTGGCCATCAATACGGCCAGCGGTGAAAAACCCCGCAAAGATGAAGTTGTGATCCGTTCTTACGCGGTTTCACGCGGCGTGCCTTGCATCACGACGATGGAAGGGGCAACGGCTTCCGTTGAAGCCATCCGCGCCATGAAAAAAGGCCCGCTTTCTGTCCGGGCGCTTCAAGACCACCACGAGAGCATCCAACAAAAATGCGCCGAGAAAAATGCGTCATCACGGAAAATAAGGAAATCGCCCCTCATCACTATGTGATGAGACTGAGCTCTCCGCGGATCGCCAAAAACGCGAAGCCGGGACAGTTCGTGCAGATTTTATGCGCCGATTCCTTCGACCCGCTCCTGGGCCGGCCTTTCAGTTTTTTGACAGCCGACTCCCAAACCATTTCCATTCTCTATCAAGTGGTGGGAAAGGGGACGAAAATATTGTCTTCGCTGAAAAAAGGCGAAGCTCTTTGGGTGTTGGGGCCGTTGGGTAACGGCTTCGCCGCAGGTAAGAGGGAAGAGGTGAGAGGGAAGAGGAAAATATTGGTTGGAGGGGGAGTGGGAATACCGCCCTTATATCACCTGGCGCAAAAATTTAAATCAGAAAAAGAAACCGCCGTTCACATTTTCCTCGGAGCGAAAAATAAAAAGCTTCTTTTGTGTGAAAAGGAATTCAAAAAATTGGGCGTAAAATTACATCTGGCCACCGATGACGGCTCAAAAGGCCATAAAGGTTTTGTGACCGAATTACTAGATGATTTTTTAGTAGACAGTAGTCAGAAGTCAGTAGTCAGGGCAAAACAATTAAAAGATTTTTTACCTGATACCTGTCTACTGTCTACTGACTACTCTATTTACGCTTGCGGCCCCACACCGATGCTCAAAGCGGTTTCAATGATCGCTCAAAAATACGAAATCCCCTGCGAAGTGTCGGTCGAGGTTCCCATGGCCTGCGGATTTGGGGCTTGTTTGGGATGCGCTGTAAAGACAGGTGACAGTAGACAGAAGACAGGAGTCAGGTATTCCATTGCTTGTACCGAAGGGCCGGTGTTTGAGGCCAAAGATATCGTATGGGATTAAATCTAAAAACGGTAATCGGCAAAACTACATTCAAAAATCCGGTGCTGGTGGCCTCCGGGACTTTCGGCCATGCCAAAGAGTTTGAGAAGATCATCGATTTGAAAAAGTTGGGCGGGATTGTCACCAAAACCATCACCTTGAAGCCGCGCCTGGGCAATCCGCCGCCGCGCATCGTGGAAACGCCGGCCGGCATGCTCAACGCCATCGGACTTCAAAATCCTGGCGTGGAGAAATTCATCGAGGAAAAACTTCCTTATTTAAAAAAAATAGGTATTCCCATCATCGTTAGCGTGATGGGCTATAGCGTTGAGGAGTTTATAGAGGTGGTCAAACGCCTGGAGCAAGAAAGTGGAGTTGACGGCTACGAACTCAATTTGTCCTGCCCAAACGTTGGGTATGGGGTCAGACCCCTGTGGATAACTGATAGTTATCCACAGGGGTCTGACCCCAAGATGTTTGCTCACGATTCTACGTTGATTGAAACGGTTGTTTCAGCTGTTCGGAAAGTTACAACAAGAACGCTTATCGCTAAGCTGGGACCGGATGTTTCGGATATCGGGGCGATGGCGCTGGCCGCGGAAAGAGCCGGCGCGGACGGAATTTCTCTGATCAATACCTTTATCGCGATGGTCGTCGATGTGAAAACAAAAAAACCGGTGTTGGGCAACAAAACCGGAGGGCTCTCCGGGCCCTGCGTCCGGCCTATTGCCGTGCGGCTGGTCTGGGAAGTGTATAAAAAAGTGAAAATTCCTATTCTCGGCATCGGCGGCATCATGAAAGCGCATGACGCGCTTGAGTTTTTCATCGCCGGCGCGTCCGTTATCCAGGTCGGCACGGCTAATTTCATGAACCCCCGCGCGTCTATAGAGATTTTGGATGGATTAAAGAGTTTTATGCGGACAGAGAAGATAAGTAATCTAAAAAATATCGTTGGATCATTAAAAACATAAGGTGTCATCCCGAGCGAAGTC
>JACQQX010000071.1 GCA_016206805.1 Candidatus Omnitrophota bacterium | reverse complement strand
GCGCTCCGGGTGGATGTCCTGTCTTGGGGCGTTGACAGCGCGCGTGGCCCGGTATCGCCGATAGGCGATCCATGCGTGCTGGAACCGAGCGTCATTTCCTCCGCCACAAAGCGCGTCGGATCCGTCCTTATCGACGTGCTTTGTGGACGGACCCGACGTGGGGTTTGGCGGAGGTGGGAAATGACGCGTCCCCAAGACAGGACATCCACCCGGAGCTCACGGGCGATTGAATTCACAAGTAGGGTGTGTACTTCACTCGGGATGACAAGTCAGCGCAGTTTAGGTATGATGCTTTTATGCAACTTCGAGGAAAAACAGCCCTTGTGACGGGTGGTGCCAAGCGAGTGGGACGGCAAATTGCCTTAAAACTGGCTCAAAAAGGCGTTCATATTCTTATTCACTATAACCATTCCCGTTCGGAAGCCGAATCCACCGCCACCGAAATCCACGCGCTCGGCGTCAAAGCAACTCTTTTCCAGGCGGATCTTACCCAGCCTTCTCAAATTCAAACAATGCTGGAAGAAATTCACCGGCAAATCCCGTCAGTGGATATTCTCGTTAACAGCGCTTCCGCCTATTACAAGACTCCTCTTAAAGAAGTCAAAGAGTCCGACTGGGATTTATTTTTGGACGCCAATTTGAAAGCCCCCTTCCTTCTTTCAAAAGATATCGGCCTTAAAATGGCTGGCGCCGCCGGCGGGAAAATCATCAACATCGCCGATTGGAGCGGTTTCCGGCCTTACCGGGACTTCGCCCCCTATTGCGCCTCCAAAGGCGGGCTCATCACACTCACCAAATCCTTGGCGCGCGACTTGGCTCCCAAAGTACTGGTCAACGCGATAGCCCCCGGCCCCATCCTGCCGCCCCCTGACATGGGTCAGGCGGAAAAAGAAGCCATCGCCAAAACCACCGCGCTAGGCCGCTGGGGGGCGCCGGAGGACATTGCCAACGCCACAACCTTTCTCTTGGAAAATGATTTCATCAATGGATCCGTGCTTGTCGTCGACGGAGGACGATCCATTGTATAAAGTCACTAAAGAGATCTATTTTTGTTACGGCCATCGCCTGCTGGACTATGACGGCCAATGCGCGCATCCTCATGGCCATAATGGGAAGATTGAAATCGTCCTGACGGCGGAAACCCTCGACAAGCGCGGAATGGTGTATGATTTTGGCGACATCAAAGAAATCATCCAAAAGTGGGTCGATTCCGAGCTGGACCATAAGATGATTCTGAGGAAGGATGACGCGCTGATACCGGTTTTGAAAAAACTGGGCGAGCCTTATTTTGAAATGATGGAAAACCCCACGGCTGAAAATCTGGCCAGACTTATTTTCGAATACGGCAAAGGAAAGGGCCTGCCGATCTCGGAAGTGATTTTCTGGGAAACCCCAAATTCCTCTGCTAGATACTCTGGATAACGTTTGCGGTTGCGGTAACCGATTTTTATCCGCCGTAATGCCAGGGCGTGTCGCCCATGACTAGCGGGGGATCGGGTTTTACCACTTCCGCTTCCACTACTTCTCCGATCACAATCGAGTGGTCCCCCACTTCAAAGATATCCTGCACCGCGCACTCCAGATACGAAACGGCTTTTCCCAAGATCGGAGTTCCGGTCTTTTTGAGGCTGAACTCCAGGTCTCCGAAACGATTGCCATCAGCCGGTGTGGCTTTAAAAAACTGCTCCAGGACTTTGATATCGCCTTTGCCCAGGAAATTCACGGCAAACGCTTTTCCCTCACGCAGCAAATCCAGCGAATGCGTCCCCTGCCGCACGCCGAGCATCACCTTGGGCGGCTTCATCGAGCATTGCGACAGCCAGCTGCCGGTGAAAGCATGACAACCGCCGCCGCCTTTGACGCCGATGACATAAAGCCCGTAGGGGATTTTCCTCAAGATTTCTTTTTTGGCCTGTTCGTTCATATACTGACCAACATATAATTAAATGAATTTCCGGACAAATCGGGGCAGCTCTTCCAGGTTGAGAGGTTTGGTGAGATAATCGGTCACACCGATCTGCTGGGCCTTCAAAATGGAGTTGGTGTTGATATTGGCGGTCAAAAGAAAAATGGGAATGTGCCGCGTCTCCGGATCTCTCTTGAGCTCATGCACCACCCGGTAACCGTCTACCAGCGGCATCATCAAATCGCAGAAAATAAGATCCGGTTTTTCTTCCCTGGCCACACGGATTCCCGCTTCACCGTCAAAAGCCATGAGGATGCGGTAATCGGCCTCAAGCCTGGCTTTTAAAAGCTCGGGCCAGTGGGGTTCGTCGTCAATCAGCAAGATTTTCTTGAGCATGGCTTTAGGGTATCATGGTTAATATGCGATGGCAAAAAAAATTGCTCGAGTGGTTCGACCGCAATCAACGCCCCCTTCCGTGGCGGCGGAAGTATCTTCCCTACCCCGTTTGGGTCTCAGAAGTCATGCTTCAACAAACACAAGTCGACACGGCCCTTCCCTATTACAAACGCTGGCTGGCTCTTTTTCCGACAATCCGTTCATTGGCTGAAAGTGATGAGAAAAAAGTCTTAAAGGCCTGGGAAGGCCTCGGCTACTATTCCCGTGCCCGCAATTTCCATAAAGCCGCGAAAATCGTCATGGAAAAACATGAGGGCCTCTTTCCGGAGAAGTACGAAGACATCCTCGCCCTGCCGGGAATCGGCCGTTACACGGCCGGAGCCATCGCCAGCATCGCGTTTAACCAAGAAAAACCCATCGTCGACGGCAATGTGCTGCGCGTTCTGGCGCGGGTTTACGCGATTTCAAAACCGATCGACGATATGGCCAACCGGGAAGAGTTTTGGCGGCTCCAAAAAAAACTGATTCCCAAAGACCAGGCCCGAAACTTCAACCAAGCGCTCATGGAGCTAGGCGCTTTAGTGTGCGCGTCCAAAAACCCCGCTTGCGCGGTATGTCCGATTCAAAAAAATTGTCTGGCCTTCAAAAAGGGTCGAGCAGAAGCTTACCCCGTTCGGCAAAAAAAGAAGGAAATGATAAAAGTCACCGCCTCCGCCGTGGTATTCAGGCCCCGGCACTACGTGCATCAAAGGCCCGTCGGAGAAATCATGGGCGGCTTATGGGAATTTCCGGAATGGAAGCTGGTGAAAAACGGCCGTCTTTCACCGGAAATAATCGAGGAATTGACCGCAAAACATATTGAAAATGAATTTGGCTTCAAACCAGCCAAACTGAAAACACTCGGAACCATCAAAAGAAATTACACCCATCACCTGGAAACCCTGTGGGTTTTTGAATCCTCCGTCATCCCGAGTCCCCTAAAGGGGATAAACTCCGTCGAGGGATCAACAAAAAGACAAAGTTGGCCTTCAGCCTGGATCACAAAAGAAGAATTTTCCGATTACCCTTTCTCATCGGCCCACGCGAAAATCGCGAAAATGGTCAGTCCAGCTCGAACCGGACGGGAATTTGAACTTGAGATTCAATCGTAATCGCGCCAATACGGGCCGGTAAAAACTTCCAGCGCTCGATGGCCTCAAGAGCCGCCTGATCCAGTTCGGCGAAACCGGAACTCTTCTTGACCTTCACCGCCAAAGCCCGTCCCTCTTTTGAAATCTGAACCAGCATCCACACCGTTCCTTCCTCTCCGCGGCTTCTGGCGGATTCCGGATACCGTGGCGGCGGGTTTTTAAGGTATGAGGGAGAGGCTTCCGTCCAAGCGCCGGCAACCGACTGCAGCGTCGTTGAATCTTGTCCCGGAACCGGAGAGCTTCCGTCGCCCGCCTGGGATTGCGGAGGCTTCGGGGCCTCGGACACCGCCGGCTCATCGGCGGCGGGAGACTGAACCCACTCCTCACGCGAGACGGCGGCCACTAAATTCACCTCGATGCCACCGGCTTCCACGCCATACTGCGGCGGCCGGATCAGCACGGTGTCCCCCACCGTAAAAAAAGCGGCATGAATCAGCACCGCGTAAATAAAAGCCGGTTTCATGAGTCCTTCCCCGTCGTTTGGATGGAGACTTTCGTGATTCCGGCTTTCCGGGCCTCATCCAAAACCCCGATCGCCTTCCCAAAATGGGCCCGCTCATCGCCGTTGATAAATACTTTGGGATCCGCGTTTTTGGCCCGCAAAGCCCGGAGCTTGGATGGCACCGACTCCGCCGCGATTTTTTCCTTATTCAAAAAAATCTCGCCGTTTTCGGTGATTGTGATCACGGTGTGGCTTTCTCTTCCCTCGAGCGCCGCTCCGGTAGCCGCGCGCGGCAGCTGCACCGGCAACCCCTGATTTTTGACCATCGAAAGCGAAACCATGACAAATGTCGCCAAGAGAAAGAAAATGATATCGATTAGGGGAATGATTTCGATTCGGGCCCTGCGTTTGGCGGTGAGGGTTGGAATTCTCATTTCACTTTCTGAAGAGAAAGCTCAAGATGCGTTGAAGCGTCTTCGATTTCATGCCGCGCTTCTTCCATCCGCGCGTTGAGATAATTAAACGGGATCAGCGCCATGATGGCAATCACAAGACCGAAAGCCGTCGCGATCAGCGCTTCGGCGATGCCGCCGGTAATCACCGTCGGCGCCTCAAGCTCTCGTTGACCCAAAAGCCCGAAAGACCGTATCATGCCCGTCACAGTGCCCAAAAGACCCAGCAGCGGCGCCAGCGTAATGATGGTGTCTAAAATCGGAAGTCCCTGGTTAAATCGTTTGAGCTCCTGCCCCGCCGCGCGTAAAAGCGCGCTGGAAAAAGACTTTTCACGATGCCCAAGACCATAAACCAGTGTACGGGCGACAAAATCCTGGCTCTGGTTGCCCGTTTGAATGGCCTTGTCAAAATTCCCCGCCTCAACCTCTGAAAGGATTTTTTCCACGACGTCCTGCCGGCGGCGGGACCTTTCCGCGATCAGGAAAAATATTCTTTCAATCGTCACGGCCAGCGCGATGACGGACGTGACCAGCAGCGGCCACATGACCGGACCGCCTTTTTGGATCAGACTCAACATACTTTTCCTCCTACCATGAACATTTTACACCGCCATAGTAATTCCTGCCATCCGCCGGATCAATACCGCCCGCGGTCACGCGCGAGAAATAACGCTCGTCAAACAGATTGTTGATCCCGCCAAAAATCGCGACGTTATCCTTATGAAGCTTCATTTCAGCCGTCAAATCCCAAACCTTGTAAGAGGGCACGAGGCGTTGGTCCAGATTGGAATCATCGCCAAAATGACCGTCCACAAACGTGCTGCCCAGCCGCACTTTCGCGCGGCCTTCATGGTCGTATTCCACTCCGGCGCGCATCAAATAATCCGGCGCGTACTGGGGCGTTTTTCCGGTATTGGGTCCGCCGGTAAATTCAGCGGCCAAAACGGTGGCGTTGTAAAAAAGATTCACCGAACCCATTTGGTATTCCAAGGCAAGCTCCGCTCCGGGATATTCGGCATCTCCCACATTTTGAATGGTATTGCCGACGGTTCCCGTTTGGTCGGTAAACCGCATGTAAAAAATGCTGGCATCCCATGAAAGCCGCGAAAAAAGCTTCCCGCGCAAACCCGCCTCCGCCTGCCAGCCATCCCCTTCCTGGAGATCCCCGGCAACGACTTGATTGGTCCCCAGAGGCACGGCATCCGCGTAAACTTTTGGACGGTAGGACTGCGAAAGATTGCCATACGCTTCCACCGCCGGCGTCAGGTCATAATCCACGCCAACACCCAAAAGCGGCACCAGGTCAAAATCCGATTCATCGGCAAGCCCCACCGCGGTCTTGTCGAGATTGATATTTTCCCGGATGCCCTGCCAGATATTTTCCAGGCGGATGCCGGGAGTCACTGAAAGCTTTCCCCGGCGGAAAGTGTTCTCGACAAAAAGCGACAGATAGTTCATCTCGCGGTCGCTGTCCTTACGAACCGCGCCGTCTTCGGCGTCTCCGGCAGTTCCCCGCTTCTCGATTCTCGGCGAATCCGAATGATAATAAAAAAGTCCCGCCGTCAGCGAATCCTTGCGCATTCTCAAATCCGTGCCGATGGTGCCAAACTCTTGGATTTGAATATCGTTGGTGCCGGCATTGGCGCCGGTGGCAATCGTGCCAAAACCGCCGCCCCTCTGCCGCCAGCTCAAGCGGTCATAAGTGCCGCCAAAAAGTTTCCATTCATAAAAAGTGTTCTCAGAAACTTCTTTTTCATAAGCCAGCGAACCGTAATACCGATTCAGCTCAAAATGGTCCATAAGCCGCGTAGACAATGAAGAGTTCGTATCAAAATCCGCTCTAGTCAAACCGCCCGGCTCGCCATGCGTTTCCTCATACAAGTCAAAAGCCACGGTCCAATGCGCGGTCGGGTCCTGCTCGATAACGATTTTGGAGCCGCCGCCGCTCACGTCAAATTGGCTGTTAAAATCGCGGAAACCCTGCGACTGACGGTGATGCAAATAACTAGTGTGTCCGAGGCTTCCCTGCGTTCCGCTCAAACCGGTATAGGTGGAATAAAAATCATGACTGCCCAAAACATTTTCCGTGAAAACGCTGAAAGGCCCCTCATAAGGATCTTTGGTGACATAGTTAATGGCGCCGCCCGGTTGAGGGCCATACAAAAGGGCCGAACCGCCGCGGACAAACTCGATATCATCCACCAGCTGCAAAGGCGGTGTGTAATACGCTTCGGGATAACCAAACAGATCGGCTTGAATAGGAATGCCGTCCTTCAAAACCTGCATGTATTGCGCGCGGTCAGGATTGAGGCCGCGGTAACCGATGCTCACCAGAGGCGTTGATTCTTCGCTGATCAAAAGCCCCGGCGTTTTCACCAATGTCTGGCGATAATTGTTATTGATAATCGTGGGGGCTTCGTTCAAATCCATCACCGATGTTTTTTTGCCCGAATAAATCTTGGCGCCCCGCACATCCGGCAGAAATTGAACTCCCTTTTCCTCTTTGGCCTTGACGACGACTTCCTCCATCGTGGGCACGGCGCTGCCAGTGCCGGTATCCGCGAAGGCCGGGGATCCAGCCAGTAAGAAACATAGAAAAAACAAAAGAAACATTATTTCAACCTCCTGATTACAACTTCCTTTTCTGGCTGGGTACCGATTTATAGTCCGATCCCTCCTGCCGGCGGGCAGGCATCCCTAGCTTGTGTTAGCCGTTTGCTGAAAAAGCCACCGTCATTTCGAAGTCGCCGCGGCGGCTGAGAAATCTCGCTCTGAAAAACAAGCTTAAGAACAAGCTTAAGAACAAGCTTAAGAACAAGCTCTCTCAGGGCCTTCGGCCCTTCGAGATGACAATTTTAGATGTTTTTCAACAGACTGCTGGTAGCGGATAAAATTGCCGGCTCACGAACACCGGCTGCATGTTCCAAAAAGTTTCAAGCTGTGATAAACAACTTGAAAACGCTGTTTCCTGGCCTCTTCGCTCTGAAGCTCCTCGATCTTTTCATTTTCAAACTCAATGATTTTCCCGCAGCGGACGCAGACAAAGTGATCATGATGCTTCCTGCCCTGGGCGCGCTCATACAATTTCTTTCCGTCGCCAAAATCCTGTTCTTCCAGGACATGGCATTCCTTGAGAAGCGCCAGTGACCGGTAAACCGTGGCCTTGGAAACCGTGGGATCTTTTTTGCGGCAGAAATCCAGAAGCCCATCCGCCGTGTAATGACCGCCATGATCCAAAGCCTGGCGTAGAATGAGCCTCCTCTGGCTGGTCAGCTTCTGCTTCTTTTTTTCGAGAAATTCTGAAAAAAGCCGCTCGGCTTCCCGGATCGAAGACATGGCTACGCGGCCTCCCGAACGACGGTTTTTTGGCGAAAAAGGTGCCACCCCATCGCCGCCCAATAAAACCAATAAACAATCGTCTCGGTGAGGGAAGGATTGCCGTTATAGCCAAAGAGGGCTTTGAGAAATGAACCAACGCCTGTTTTCTCATTTAAAACGGAATTGATATTGTAAAGCGGATAGATGAAAGAAGGGATCCAGCGCGCCTCCTCCAGCTCATGAACCCCGTAAGCCAGAAGACCGGCCGCCATCAAGAGAATCAAAACGCCGGTCAAACGAAAAAGAAGCCTAAGCGGAACCTTCTGGCCGCCGGCGAAAATAGCCAGTGAAATCAAAAAGGCCAATCCCAAACCCGTAAGCCCTCCCTGCCAGGAAACAGCCCCGCCGTTTTGAATGGCGACCGCCTTCAGAAAAAGAACGGTCTCGACCCCCTCGCGGAACACGGCAAAAAAAGCCAGAGACACAATCGCCACATCATCCTTTTTGGACAGCGCCGTTTCCACTCTGGCTTCCAGATCCGATTTGATTCTCCGGCCTTGTTTTTCCATCCAAAAAAACATAGTGGTGAGAACCCCGGCCGCCAGAAGCGAGATAACGCCTTCGATAATCTTTTGGGCCTGATCTTGGACCGAATCCGTGAAACCGGCAAGCGCCCATCCCGCCAAAACGCTCGCGGCGAGAGCCGCCAAAACGCTTCCCCAGACATGTTTTTCATATCGGGAAGCGCCGAGCTTCCCCAAAACGCTCAATAGGATGCCGACAATAAGGCCCGCCTCCAGCGCCTCGCGAAAAACCACCACAAACGTGGAAAACACCTCGCCACCCATCCCGCTCCCCTATTTATTCAAAATCAACTTGCCTTGCCGGGTAATTAAAAGCCGGTACAGCGCTTCACCGTGACGGATGAGGATCTCCTTTTTCTTGCCAAAAAGCTCCTCGGTCGAAAAAACCGCTTTATCCTTCTCGCCCTTTTCTTTCAGGTCCTCGATCAGCGCCTTAAAAAGCGCCGAAACCCCTTCCTGCCCCGCCAGCTGAATCTGAACCACTGTTCGCTCTCCAATTGAGAATAATTCTCAATTGAGAGGTTATCTCAACTAAGACCGAGCGTCAACAACTTTCTACCCACTTGAGGAACGGTTGCGACTTGCGGTAACGAAGCCCGTATCGGTATTCGGTGACGGTGACGTCAAGATCTGGAACGAAAAACATAACCCACCCCCCCATGTCATTTCGAGCGAAGCGAGAAATCTTTCTTTTAAAAGTAAAAGGTTCTTTTTTTACAATCGCTTACAGAACTTGCAAGCAAAAGAAAGATTTCTCGGCCTTCGGCCTCGAAATGACATGGGGGGATTGAATTCACACCAGCGGATGTGTAGCGCTCCGGGTGGATGTCCTGTCTTGGGG
>JACQQX010000008.1 GCA_016206805.1 Candidatus Omnitrophota bacterium | reverse complement strand
TCAAACAAGACGTTTAGAGCATTGAAATTTGAAAAATTCGGATTTGTTTCGAATTTCGTGCTTCGTGCTTCGGATTTAAAGGATATTTTGTGAAGGTTCTTGTCACGGGCGGAGCTGGTTTTATTGGTTCGGCGCTCATTAAACTTTGGCTTCGGGAAGATCCCCGCGTTAGCGTCGTCAATCTCGACAAGCTGACCTATGCCGGTGATTTGCGGCGTCTTGAAAGTTTGAAAAACAATCCTCGGCATCAATTCATTCAGGGTGATATTTGTTCGGCCGAGGTGGTTGAAAAAGCGATGGAAGGCTGCACCCATGTGGTGCATCTGGCCGCCGAAACGCATGTGGATCGGTCGCTTTTGGATGGAAAGGCGTTTTTTGACACCAATTTGTACGGGACTTATCAGCTGCTGGATGCCGCTTGCCGCAAGCGCGTGAAGCGACTAGTTTTTGTGAGTACGGATGAGGTGTACGGAAGCCGCGAAAGAGGTTTTTTTAAGGAGGGCGACGCCCTGAATCCCTCAAGCCCCTACTCCGTTTCCAAGGCGGCGGGGGATCTTCTGACACGATCTTACGTCCACACCCACGGACTGGACGCGGTCGTTACGCGCGGCGCCAATACCTTTGGATCGCATCAGTACCCCGAGAAAGTGATCCCGCTTTTTGTGTCGCGGGCATTGAGCGACCAGCCGCTCCCGCTTTATGGAGACGGAGGACAAGTGCGCAACTGGATTCATGTCGAAGATCATTGCCGGGGAATCCTGCGCGTTTTTGAAAAGGGAAAAAAGGGAGAGGCTTACAATATTTCATCCCCCCATTATTTAAAAAATCTGGATTTGACGCGCCGCATTCTGAAAATTCTCGGAAAATCCGAGTCATTGATTCAAAAAGTGAAGGACAGGGCCGGACATGACCGGCGTTACGCGCTAAACTCCGACAAACTTCAGAAGCTGGGATGGAAAACACGGTCTTCTTTCGACCAGGCGCTGGAAGAGACGGTGCGGTGGTATCAGAATAACGAAAGCTGGTGGAGAGCCATCACCGATCGCAGCGAACATTTTAAAAATTATTACGAAAAGGCCTACGCGGGTAAACAATGATTTTGGTGACGGGGGCTACAGGCATGTTTGGCGGGGTTTTGGTTGGGCGACTTTCCGCGAAAAAAAAAGTCTGCGCCACTTCAACAACGGGCGGCAGGGGAACCGAAGCGCTGGATTTGACCAGCCTCTCAGCCGTTGAAACCTTTTTTAAAAATCACTCACTGGAGGCGGTTGTGCATGCGGCCGCTTTCTCCGATGTGGATGGTTGTGAGCGCGATCCCGGGCGCGCTCACGCGGTGAACGCGTTGGGCACCAAGGCGGTTGCCGAGGTTTGCGGCAGACGGGGTATCCCGCTTATCGCACTCAGCACCGATTATGTTTTTGACGGCCGCAAGCGGTCGCCTTATCGGGAAACCGACGCGGCTTTCCCGGTCAATGTTTACGGGATAACGAAGCTGACCGGTGAATATTGGGTTCGGCAGTCTAAGGCCTCCTGGGTGATTTTGCGCACCAGCTGGTTATTTGGCGGGAACAATCCCAAGAATTTTGTGAATACGATCATCGAGCGGCTTCAGAAGGAATCTCTGGTGCGGGTGTTGGATGATCAGGAAGATGCGCCGACTTCCGTCCACGATTTGGCCCAGGCGGTGGAACGGGTGTTGGAGACTCTATCGAAGGACAGGCTTCAAGACATCTTTCATGTTTGCAATGCCGGCAGCGCTACCCGTTATCAAATGACAGCGGCGCTTAAAGACCTTTTAGGCTTGCGGAAAGTTCGTGTTGAAAAAGCGGATCCCGGTCAGATCCAGGGACGGCTGGCCGTGCGGCCTCGATATGCCGTGATGTCACCGGAGCGTTTTGAAAAAAAATGGGGAATGAAAATGAGGCCCTGGCAGGACGCTTTGGCCGATTTTTTGGCTGAAAAAAGTTTATGCGTGTCCTCGTAACGGGAGTAACGGGTTTTGTCGGAAGCCATATGGCTGAGTTTCTGGCCGATCGCCGCGGCGTAGAGACTCATGGTGTTTGCCGGCGGGAATCCGACACTCAGCATATTCAGCCTTTTCAAAAAAAGATCCGGCTTTCGTTCTGTGATCTGACGGATAAGAAGTCCGTGACTACTTTGTTTAAAAAAGTAAAACCCCACCGCGTTGTGCACCTGGCCGCGCAATCCTCAGCTTCCGCGTCGTGGGATAAACCCTACGAGACGGTACGGACCAATATATTGTCGGAGCTCAATCTTTTTGAGGCCGCGAGAGAAGGTTCGATCCAAGCCCGCGTGCTGGTGGCCGGATCGAGCGAGGAATATGGTTACCCGGAATCCGGGGAAATTCCCATTCGGGAATCCGCTATGCTCAGGCCTTTGAACCCATACGCGGTTTCTAAAATCGCCCAAGATTATCTGGCGTATGCCTACTGTCGCGGAATCGGCTTAAAGACGATACGCGCGCGCGCCTTCAATCATACCGGACCAAGGCAGGGGGCGACTCTTGCCGTCAGCAGCTTCGCGCGGCAGACGGCTTTGATTGAGGCGAAAAAACAAAAACCCGTGATTGAGACCGGCAATCTGAATATTGTCCGTGATTATACGGATGTCCGTGATGTGGTCAGGGCTTATTGGCTTCTTTTAGAGAAGGGGACGGCCGGCGATGTCTATAACGTCGCTTCCGGTAAAGGTCGTCGCCTTGAGGATATCATCCGATTTTTTTATGATGAATCGGCGGTCAAATTTTCCGTTCATCGTCAAAGCAAGCGGCTTCGCTCATCGGAGCCGCCGGTTATCATCGGCAATGCGATCAAACTGAGAAAGCGGACCGGCTGGAAACCTCTTGTGCCTTTTGAAACGACACTGAAAGACATCTTAAATTATTGGAGACAACCAATTGCTTCTTAATGCGCTGAAGAAGAAAATAAAAGACCGGGAGGCCAGGATAGGAGTTGTCGGCTTGGGCTATGTGGGGCTTCCTTTGGCCATGGCTTTCGCCGAGCGCGGTTTTTCGGTTACGGGAATCGATGTGGATAAACGCAAGATCACCGGTTTGCGCGCGGGCCAGTCCTATATTCAGGACGTTTCGCAGGCCGTTTTAAAGAACGCGTTGAAGAAAAAGCGCTTCCACGCGACGGATGATTACGCTGTTCTGGCCCATTTGGACGCGGTGCTCATTTGTGTTCCGACGCCGCTCAATAAAACGCGCGAGCCTGACATTTCTTTCGTGGTGGCTGCCACTCAAAAAATCGCGCGCACCTTAAAAAAAGGGTTCCTGGTGGTTTTGGAGAGCACGACTTATCCCGGCACGACCGAGGAAGTGATGCTTCCTCTACTCGAAAAATCAGGGCTGAAGGCGGAGAGGGATTTTTTTCTGGCGTTCTCTCCCGAAAGAGTAGACCCCGGCAACCCGCATTTTGACACCATTTCCATACCGAAGGTGATTGGCGGTGTTGGTAAAAATTCCACCGAGGCCGCTGTGGAGCTGTATGGGGCGGTTTTAAAGCGTGTGGTCGAGGTATCGTCCGCTAAAACGGCTGAGATGGTAAAGCTTCTGGAGAACACCTTCCGCAGCGTTAATATAGCCTTGGTGAATGAAATGGCGATCATGTGCGATCATCTGGGGATTGATATCTGGGAAGTGATCGAGGCGGCAAAGACCAAGCCTTTTGGTTTCATGCCTTTTTATCCCGGGCCGGGAATCGGCGGGCATTGCCTGCCCATCGATCCGCTATACCTCTCCTGGAAATCAAGGCTTCACGGATTTGAGGCTAAAATCATAGAACTGGCTTCCCGCGTCAATGAAGACATGCCGCTCTATGTGGTCAAGCGCGTCGCGCATCTTTTAAATTTGAGACGCACTCCCCTTAAAAACGCGAAAATTCTTCTTTTGGGCGTGGCGTACAAACGCGATGTGAATGACACCAGGGAGTCACCGGCTTTTGACGTAGTCCGGCACCTTTTGGATGAGGGGGCCCAAATCAGCTATTCCGATCCCTGGGTTCCGGAATTCCAGAAGATGAAATCCAAAAAAGTGACCGTGGATTTTTTACGCAAACAGGATTGCGTTGTGGTGCTCACCGATCACGCGGCTTTTGACTGGCGACTCATCAAAAAACACTCTAAAATTTTATTGGATACGCGAAACGCCTCCAAAGGAATCCATGTTTAAAAAAATATTGATTACCGGTGGGTCGGGCTTTGTCGGCAGGCATGTGATCGAGGCTTTTCGTCAAAAAGGGATAAAGCCGCGGGTATTGGATAATTTTTCCTGCAGTTCGCGCGAGAGTTTCAAGCGTTATCTGCCTTACGTGGATCTGCATGAAGGGGATATTCGGGATGCGGCCGCCGTCCGGAAAGCGGTCGCGGGGGTAGAGGCGGTTTTCCATTTCGCGGCCATCCGCTCCGTGGCCAAATCAGTGGAAGACCCGTCTTTATCGCATGAAGTCAACGCGACGGGAGCGCTGCTGCTATTGGACGCATCCGCCAAAGCCGGCGTGAAACACTTTCTTTTCACTTCCACCAGCGCTGTCTATGGGGAGGCGGCGGCGCGTTTTCAGAAGGAAGACGGAAAGCTGGCGCCGATCTCGCCTTACGGGGTGGCCAAGCTCGCCGCCGAGTATTATGCCCGTTATTACTTCAAAGAGCATCACTTGCCGACAACAACGGTTCGCATTTTCAATGTCTACGGCCCCCGCCAGAATCCCGAGTCGCGCTATTCGCTGGTGGTGCCGGGAGTGCTTTCGAAAATTGTCCGCAATCAGCCGCCGGTCATCGACGGCACGGGCGACCAAGCCCGGGATTTTATCTATATCGGCGACATTGTCGATGCGTTCTTTAAGGCGATGGGCAATCCCAGGGCTTTTGGGAAGGTTTATAATCTGGGCGCCGGAAAGGCACTTTCCATCAACACCATCGCGCGCCATCTTTTGAAGCTCAGCCGGTCTTCTTTAAAGCCGGTGCATGGTCCGCGCCGGCCCGGAGATCCCGAGCGTACTTGCGCGGATATTTCCAGAATCAAAAGAGAATTGGGTTGGAAACCCAAGGTATCGCTAATAAAGGGTCTCGAGAAAACGATAGAAGGATATGAGGAAAGCACGAAATTCGAAATCC
>JACQQX010000072.1 GCA_016206805.1 Candidatus Omnitrophota bacterium | reverse complement strand
TCGTGCGCCTTTGCAACGGATTCTAATAATTTAGACCAATCTTTAATCTGGGATCAGCTGATTGATAAAAAATTAGTGAGGCCTATTATTAGCTCTGATGCAAGCAATACGGAAGATCCGTGGAGTTGGTTTTATAGAAATAATTTAACACATGTCGTATACCGGACAGCCTCCTGCGGGGAAGCTTGATGATAAAAAAAAATAAATAAGCCGGGGAAGCCCAAGCAGAGTGATGTCCCCAGAACATCCAAAGCTCCTATTGCACCAGCAACGGAGCCGGAAAGTCAATTTACCGATCAGCCTAGGTCTAGTTCGGACCCATGCTAGTTAATCGTGATATTTTGACAATATGAAGATAGAGAAAAAGAACTACGCTTTTATTGACAGTCAAAACTTGAACCTGTCTATTCAAGACCAGGGTTGGAAGTTAAATTTTAAGAGATTTAGAAAGTTTCTCGAAGATAAGTACGGGGTCGCCAAGGCATTTATATTTATCGGGTATGTTCCGACTCAGCAGAACTTGTATACAGCCTTGCAAGAATACGGCTATGTGCTTATCTTCAAACCAACTCTTTCACTTGCCGAAGGTAAGGTTAAGGGGAATGTTGACGCGGAGCTTGTTCTGCATGCGATGATAGAATATCCAAATTATGAGCAGGCGCTCATCGTAACGGGTGATGGCGATTTTCACTGTCTGGTTGAGCACCTGAAGAAACACGGCAAACTGCTGCGACTTTTAATTCCCAATCGCCATAAATATTCGGCACTTTTGAGAAGATTTGCTCCTGAAATGGCTTTTATTAGTGACTGGCGGGAAAAACTACAATACGAGCCCAAATAGAAGAGAGGCATCGCCGCGGGACGGAACCCTTTAGCTAGCCTCTTATCGTGATCTAAGAAAATTTTACATGTTGAAACAGGGGATGTCAACCCAAAGCCTGCTCCAATTAAGGGTTTGATTAAGTATACACTTTAATGTATACTTACATTGGATGCGGGAGGGATTGAGATGACTACAACAGTAACTTTGAAAGAATTAAGACCGTCGCTTCCCAAGATAATCGATAGGATAGACGGTCGGCTAGATCGGTATTTTATTACTAAGCGTGGTAAACCGGTAGTGGTTATGCTGAGCGTGGATGACTATGAATCTTTAATGGAAACGCTCGACATTCTAGCGGATAAGGACACCATGAAGCGCGTGCGTCTTGGGGAAAAGGAAGTCCGATCAGGGAAGACCCGTTCTTGGTCTGATTTAAAGCGCTCTCTTGAAAAGCTATAAGATAGAACTTTCTCGACAAGCCGCGCACATTCTTGAGCGGATGGCCGTGAGGGAGGCTGGGGTGTATCGGCGAATTTCCACCGCCTTTGCGGATCTCGAAAAAGACCCTTATCAGGGAAAGGCCCTAAAGGGCCAATTAAAGGGCAGGTATTCTTACCGGGTCGGAAGCTATCGCATCATCTACGCCATTCACGAGCGCATTCTCACGGTGTTTATCATAGACGTCGGCCACAGGGGCGATATTTACCGTTAATCCTAAAATCCGGACGGATACCGGAAAAGTTGGCCTTGAATTTTAATCCTCTCCGAGGTATAATTCGACTAGAATTATAGTCAACCATAATTAGGAGCTTTTATGACACGGACATTGCCTCTTTCTGAGGTGAAGATGAAATTTAGCCAGCTCGTGGACGCTGTGACGGATAAGGACGATGAAATCGTGATTACCCGCAACGGCAAGCCGGTGGCAGTTCTTTTGAGCGCCGACGAATTTGACAGCTGGAAAGAAACCCAGGAAATCAAAAACAATCCTGAGCTCATGAGGGAAATCGAGACCGGATTAAAAGCTTTTTCCAAAGGCGGCTTCAAGAAGCACGCTTCCGCTAAAAATATTCTCTAACCACAGATGAAATATTTTTTGGGGCTTCAGGAAAAAGAGAGGGAGTTTCTCCGTTCGCTTCCGCCGGACCTCAAAAAGAAAATCAGGTCGGGGCTAGACGCTATTCTGTCCGACCCGTTTTCTGGCAAAGCGTTGATTGAAGACTTGCACGGCCTCCGAAGCTATAGAATCGGTGATTTGCGCATTATTTACAAAATCGACCATACGGCTATTAACATTGTCGTTGTAGGTCCACGCAAAACCATCTACCAAAAAGCCTTATTTGAAATCCGCCGATCAAAAGAATGACCGTTCTCGTAAGGTTCTTGCCACAACCTGGTCTTTTTTGCTAAAATCAGGGCTTTTCCAGGGGGATTCATAATGAAAAAAATCGTTGGTTTTCTTCTTCTTTCCTGCATTCTTTCTTCTTCCGCTTTTGCTGCGCCTGCCAAGGTTCGTCATTTTGACGCGCAAGGGGAGGTTTTGAGCGTCGATCCTGTTTATGGGCAGGTAACAATCCATCATGAAGCCATTGCCGGTTTTGCCGAAAGCGCGGATACCGAGTTTTTTGTTTCCAAGAATGATTTGATTAAAAATATTTCCAGAGGTGATCTGGTGGAGTTCACCGTGACCGACAATCGCGGCGACGTGCGGATTGAAAAGCTCAAAAAAGTCGGCAAGGCTCCCGTCAAAGATGACCGGCTTCCCATCGGGGCGGCTGTGCAGGGAGTGCTGGAGGCAACCGGCGAAGTCGCCAAAGGAATCACATTACCCATAGAACCCGCCCATCAAGTGGTTAGCGGGACGATGGACGCGACAACGGGCGCCACCGGAGCGGTGCTGAACGACATTTCGACTGAGAATAAAAAAGAGTTTTAAGGAGAATCCAAATGGGAATGTGGCTGGGACGCGGGCGCAAAGCGCGCCGATCGTATGGCTTTGACGAAATCGCCCTTGTTCCGGGCAATGTGACGATCAACCCCAATGAAGTGGATTCATCCTGGGTGCTGGGGAAAAAAAAGTTTCGCGTGCCCATCATCGCCTCCGCGATGGACGGGGTTGTGGACGTTAATTTTGCCGTCAAGATGTCCAAGCTGGGCGGCATCGCGGCG
This sequence comes from Candidatus Omnitrophota bacterium, assembly GCA_016206805.1. Taxonomy (GTDB): domain Bacteria; phylum Omnitrophota; class Gorgyraeia; order 2-02-FULL-51-18; family 2-02-FULL-51-18; genus JACQQX01. Next base: position 16,043 of record JACQQX010000072.1, on the reverse strand, counting down.
CTGAACCTCGAGGGCATCCAAACCCGTTACGACAGGCCGGAAGACATTCTCAAAAGAATCGCCCACGCCACGCCGGATGAAGCCACCAAACTCATCCAATCCGTTTATAAAGCCCCCATCAAAGAAAAATTGATCGGCAAGCGGGTCAAAGAGATCAAGCAAAAGGGCGGAGTGGCCTGCGTTTCAAGCATTCCGCAAAGAGCCGAGCGTTTTGGCAAAATCGCGCAGGATTCTGGCTGCGATGTTTTCATCGTCCAGTCCACGGTGACCACCGTGCGGCACATCTCCAGCGAGTACAAAACCCTCGATTTCCACAAGTTTTGCAAAACCATGAAAATTCCCGTGATTATCGGCAATTGCGTCACCTACCAGACGACGCTGGAGCTGATGGAAACGGGAGCGGCCGCGCTTTTAATCGGCATCGGGCCCGGAGCCGCCTGCACCTCACGCGGCGTGCTGGGTATCGGCGTTCCGCAAGTGACCGCTATTTGCGACGCGGCCGCCGCCCGTGATTTTTACATCAAAAAATATGGCCGGTATGTGCCCATCATCGCCGATGGAGGCATGTCCACCGGCGGCGATATTTGCAAGGCGTTCGCTTGCGGCGCCGACGCGGTCATGGTGGGGTCCGCTTTCGCGCGCACGAAAGAAGCTCCCGGCGGCGGTTATCACTGGGGCATGGCCACTCCACACGCCAATCTTCCGCGCGGCACCCGGATTCATGTGGGGACCACCGGAACCCTTGAAGAGATTTTGTATGGCCCGGCCAAACTGGATGACGGATCACAAAACCTCATGGGCGCGCTCCAAACCTGCATGGGCAATGTCGGCGCGCAAAACATCAACGAGCTTCAGCTGACGGAACTGGTGATCGCTCCTTCCATCAAAACTGAAGGCAAGATTTTCCAGCAAGCCCAGCGCGTGGGTATGGGAAAGTAAATTGGTTCCGTCCACGCTCGAAATCGCGACTCGAGCGAAGCCTCGTCAGATTTTTGATATCGCGACCAAAGCCGGTATCCGCCTGGATGAAGTCGAAGCCTACGGCAATTTCAAAGCCAAGGTATCCCTAAGGGTCCTCGAACGCCTTTCAGCACGTCCCAATGGCAAGTTGATTTGTGTCACCGGCATGACTCCCACCAGGGAAGGGGACGGCAAAACCTGCACCAGCGTCGGTCTCACACAAGCCCTCGGCATCCTGAAGAAAAAGGTTTTTCTTTGCCTGCGGGAGCCGTCGCTGGCGCCGATTTTTGGCTTTAAAGGCGGCGCCACCGGCGGCGGTTATTCCCAGGTCGTTCCGATGGAAGACATCAATCTGCACTTTACCGGCGATATTCACGCCATCGAAATCGCGCACAATCTGCTGGCGGCCGTTTTGGAAAACCACATTCATCATGGCAACCATTTAAAAATCAACAAAGATCATATTTTCTGGCGTCGGACGCTGGACATCAGCGACCGGCAGCTTCGCGAAATCGTGGTCGGGCTTTCCAAAGCCACGCATTTTCCCAAATACCGCACCGGCTTTGATATCACCGCCGCCAGCGAAGTCATGGCGGTGCTCTCGCTATCCAATTCCATCCATTCGTTTAAAAATAAACTTTCGAAGATTTCGGTCGCGCTTTCGGATGAAGGCAGGCTCATTACCGCCAAGGACTTGAAAAGCGTGGGGGCCATGGCACTACTGATGAAAGACGCGCTAAAACCCAATCTCGTCCAAACGCTGGAAGGCCAGCCGGTTTTCATCCATACCGGGCCGTTCGCCAATGTTTCGCATGGCAATAGCAGTTTATTGGCCACGCAAACTGCGCTGAAACTCGCCAATTATGTCGTCACCGAGTCCGGGTTCGCCGCGGATCTGGGTCTTGAGAAATTATTTGATATCGTTTGCCGCGAAAGCGGGATAAAGCCCAGCGTCGTGGTGATCGTTATTTCATTGAAAGCGCTCAAATCGCACGCGCCCAAAATGCCGGCCCGCCGCGGCCCGGACATGTTCAAGGCCTGGGAAGTTTTTAAGGAGGGTTTTGCCAACGCGCGCCGCCATATCGACAACATCCGCAAGTTCGGAGTCGAGCCGGTGGTCGCGATCAACCGTTTCCCGGATGAGGATGAGGAAGAGCTGCGCGTTGTTAAAGATTATTTTCAGTCGATTCCCGTAGAGTGCGCGGTGTCGGATGTGGTCAAAAGCGGCGGAAAAGGGGGGATCGAGCTGGCCGAGAAAGTGCTCAAGGTCATCACTGAAAAACCGGCCTCATTTCGGCATTTTTACGAACTCAGTCTCTCCGCTGAAGAAAAAATTGAAAAATTGGCCAAAGACCTTTACGGCGCCAGCGGCGTGACCTATTTGGAAGGCGCCAGGGAAGACTTGGAGCGGGTGCATCGCCTGAAGTTGGACCACCTGCCGGTGAATATCGCCAAAACCCCTTACTCCTTCTCGGACAATGCCGAATTAAAAGGCGCGCCCTCCGGCTGGAAGCTTGCGGTGCGCGCGATTCGTCCTTATACCGGCGCCGGATTCCTCGTGGTTTTATCGGGTAAAATGATGTTGATGCCCGGCCTGCCTTCGAAGCCGATGCTGGAAGAAATGGATTTGCTGGATGATGGCCGCGTGAAAGGATTATTTTGAAACTGGAAACTTTTTTAAATGAACTCTCGTCCAATAAGCCTTCGCCCGGCGGCGGAAGCGCCGCGGCGTTAACGGCGGCGACAGGTGTGGCACTTTTGGAAATGGTGGCTCGAATCAATCGGAAGCGCCACCCGGCCACAGGCGCCTCCAGGCGCATCGAAGCTTTGCGTCGTTTGCGGGAAAAAGCTGTCCGTCTCATCACCCAGGACTCGCGCGCCTTTAAAAAAGTGGCCAAGCATCTAAAAGGGGATAAAAATAATCCGCATTATCAGCAGGCCCTTTTTGAAGCCTCCAAAACACCGTTTGAAATTTGCGAGCTGGCCGCCCAAGCCCTGGAAATCGGCGTGCATGAGATTTCTCGCACGAGCCGATGGCTTATGAGCGATCTGGCGGAAGGCGGCGTTTTATTGGAAGCGGCCTTTGTCGGCGGTCGAATGAATGTGGAGATCAATCTGAAGTCCATTACCGATATCAAAGCGGGCGCTGTGCTCCAGAGAAGGCTCGACCAAATGGAAAAAAGGATGGAACAATGCCAGGCCCGGCTCAAATCTTAAACGGCCGAGAAATCGCCGCCAAATATATCCAGGAAGCCAAGCGGGAGATCGCGCGGCTTCGCAAGCCCATGACGCTGGCCACCGTTCAAGTGGGCCAATCCAGAGATGTGGTGGTGTACGCCCGCGCGCTGCAACGGCTTTTAGCCGAGCTTACCATCAAGCATGTGGGTAAAGTTTATTCCCATACAATCAAGGAAACGGCCCTGATGAGAGAAATACAAAAGCTCAATAAAAATCCCCGCGTCACGGGAATCATGGTTTATTCGCCGCTGCCGTCCACGCTCCAAGGCGGAACCATTTTAAACGCGATCGATGTCATCAAAGACGTTGAGGGAAGGCGCGTGATCAATGGCGGCACGAGCCGCATTGTGTCTCCCACCGCCAACGCGGTGGCAAGGCTCATTGAGGAAACCGGCGTGGCGGTCGAGGGTCATGACGCGGTGATCGTGGGCCATAGCGACCTGGTGGGCAAGCAAACGGCTATTTTGCTGCTGGATAAGCACGCCACGGTGACCATTTGTCACATCAAAACCAAAAACACCAAAGAGCGGATTGAAAAAGCGGATATCGTTGTGGCGGCAGCCGGAAAACCGGGCCTCATCAAAGGCGACTGGATCAAGCCGGGCGCTATTGTGATCGACGTGGGAGAGAATATTGTCGACGGAAAAATCATAGGTGATGTCGAGTTTGAAACCGCTAAAACTCGCGCCGCGTTTATCAGCCCTGTGCCGGGCGGCGTCGGCCCACTCACCAATGTCATGCTGATCAAAAACCTTTTAAGGCTGCACGCGATGCAGGCCGGAAAGTAACCATGGAAATCCCCGAACTCATTCAAAAAGAAAAGTTTGTCATCACCGCCGAGCTGGGTCCGCCCAAAGGCACCGATATGACGGCCTTTTTTAAGCAGGCCGGACATTTGAAAGGCCATGTCCACGCGGCCAACGTCACCGACCAACAAAGCGCTTTGATGAAACTGGGGTCACTGGCCGCTTGCCATCTTTTAAGGGACTTTGGCATTGAACCCATTTTGCAAATCACCTGCCGGGACAAAAACCGTATCGCTTTACAATCCGAAATTCTTTCCGCGGACGCGCTCGGAATTCATAATGTGCTGGTGCTGACGGGAGACCCGGTTCAAATAGGGGATCACCCAACAGCCAAGCCGGTTTTTGATGTGGATGCGGCTGAGCTCATGTCCGTCATTCATAAGATGAAAAGCGGTCTGGACATGACCGATCATAAGCTCGAAGGCTCTCCGCGGATGGCCGTTGGCGCGGCCCTCAATCCCTGCGTAAAGGACGTGGACACCGAAATCTCCAAAACCCGGAAAAAAATTGAAAAGGGCGCCGAGTTTTTTCAAACGCAAGGCGTTTTTGACGCCGATCTTTTTATTCGCTTCATGGAACGCTATAAGAGTGAGGGGTTCACGGTTCCGGTGCTGGCCGGCATTATTCTCATCAAATCCGTCAAAATGGCCAATTTTATGAATGAAAAAATTCCCGGCATCGTGATCCCCCAAAGCATGATTGCCCGCTTTGAAGGCACACCCGACCCCAAAAAAGAGTCGATTCGGGCAGCCACCGAGACCATTCGCGCCATCCACCCCCATGTCCAGGGCGTCCATTTAATGGCCATTGGCTGGGAAGAGCTTATTCCCGAAATCGTATCCTCGATCGCTTAAATCCGTTATAATAAAAGTTTGTCACTACCGATAATTATGCCGGGTCAAGCCTTTATAAACGCTAAAAAGAAGGGCCGCAAGCTCACGATGCTGACGGCCTATGACGCTCCTACCGCCGCTTTGCTGGAAGAGGCCGGCCTTGATTTTATCCTGGTGGGCGACTCCCTGGGAATGGTGCTTTTGGGCTACGCGTCAACTCTGCCGGTGACAATGGATGAGATGATTCACCATGCCAAAGCCGTCCGCCGCGGAGCTCCCAAGAGTTTTGTGGTGGGAGATTTGCCCTATAAGGGGGTTGTCAAGGGGCCCGGTCAGACCTTGGCATCCGCCAGACGGTTTATGAAAGAGGCCGGCTGCAGCGCGGTTAAGTTTGAGTGGAATGCCCAAGCGGTAGGAACCACAAAACTTTTGGTAAAAAATAAAATCCCTGTCATCGGCCACGTGGGACTGACCCCGCAAACCGCCGCCAAAAAAGGCGGCTATCGCGTTCAGGGGCAAACCGCCACCGACGCGGCCGAGATTTTGAAAAAAGCGCTTTTGTTTCAGGAGGCCGGGGCTTTCGCGGTGCTTTTGGAATGCGTTCCGGTTCCGGTGGCCCGCGAGGTGACCAGGCGCCTGCGCGTGCCGACAATCGGAATCGGCGCGGGGCCTTATTGCGACGGTCAGGTGCTGGTGTTTTATGACATGATCGGATTTTCCAGCCGGTTGTCGCTGCGGTTTGTAAAGCGCTTCGCGAATATGAGCGCGGCCGCTAAAAAAGCCATTGAGCGTTATCAAAAAGAAGTAAAAGAGGGGATTTTTCCCAAATTCAAGCATGGATTCAAAATGAAACGTGAAGAAGAGGTCCTTTTCCGGACCCTGTGTAATTCCATATGAAAATGGATCGAAGGATCAAAGCGCTCGGCATGATATCCGGCGGCCTGGATTCCACCTTGGCCACAAAAATCCTTCTCGATATGGGTCTTGAGGTGGAAGGGGTTAATTTTTCAACCGGATTTTGCGTGACCGAGCATAGCCGGAATTTTAAAGACCCGGACAAAAAACCGCCGCGGCCCAATGAAGCGCTGCGCCTTTCTTCGGAGCTTCAGTTCAAATTGCATATCATCGATGTGTCTAAGGATTATCTGCCGGTGGTGACCAGCCCCCGATACGGTTATGGGCAAAATCTCAACCCTTGCATCGACTGCCGTATTTTCATGTTCAAAAGAATGCGCAAACTGATGGATGATTTTGGGGCGCAATTCATGTTCACCGGAGAAGTTCTGGGGCAAAGACCTATGTCGCAGCACCGCGAGGCCTTGAAAACCATTGAACGAGATAGTCATTTGACGGGTCTGGTACTTCGCCCGCTCTCGGCGGCGCTTTTGGATCCGACGATTCCCGAAGTAAAGGGCTGGGTGGACCGATCCAAGCTCCTGGCACTTTCGGGCCGCTCTCGGAAACCTCAAATGTCCATCGCCAAAGAAGCGGGCCTCGAAGACTACCCTCAGCCGGCCGGCGGATGCTGCTATCTCACGGATCCGCAATACGCGGCAAAGCTTCAGGACGTTTTTAACCATAACGGCAAAGAAAATTTGACGCATGAAGACGTGTTGCTTTTAAAAGTGGGGCGCCATCTGAGGCTTTCGAAGAAAATCAAAGTCATTGTGGGCCGCAATGAGCGGGAGAATAATTTTTTAAAAGTTTATGAAAAAGGCCGGCATGTTTTTCGCATCCCTGATCATCCTTCGGCGCATGTGCTGGCGGAGATTAAAGGCGAGCCGACCGGTGAAGAGCTCCGGCAGGTCGCGGCGGTCGCGGCGCGATATTCCGACGCCAAAGAGGGCGCGGTGCGGGTGGAACACTGGTATAACGACACTCTTGAGATCTTTGAAACGGCTCCGGCCCAAGAAGCGGAGCTTGAAGCATGGAGACTCTGACCATGCTTTGGCTGCATACAGGCCTTATTTGGTCGGCCGTTTTGGCGATGATGCTGGCCGCGATGAGCGCGGGGCTGTACCTGGTCCAGTCTTCGCAGCTTAAATCCAAGCACCCTGGGAAAATTCTTCTGACATTGCCGTCGCTGGACCGCTTGGACCGGATTCATATCCAATCGCTGACCACGGGGTTTGTTCTTTTCCTGGCGGGAATTTTAAGCGGTTTGTTTTGGGCTGAACGGAAAGAATCTTTGAACGAGGTCTTGAAAGACCCGCGCGCCATCCTCTCGCTTTTGACCTGCGCGCTTTACGGAGTTGTCCTGGCTTTTCGGGCCAGCGCTTTAAGCCGCGGGCAAAAAATCGCGGCTGGCACGGTTCTTATTTTCTTTTTGCTGCTGGCGAGCGTTTTTATCTCACACAATATTAACCCCGTCATAATCCAAGACGGATCTCCGACAAGAACGTTCGGGGATGACAACGGGGCATCATGGAAATTCTTGTCGTAGGCCTTAACCATAAAACAGCGCCCGTCGAAGTACGGGAGCGCCTTTCCATTCCTTCCCATAAAACCGGGGAATTTCTCCGCACGATGGGAGAGCGGGGCATTTTTAATGAGCGGCTTTTATTGTCGACTTGCAACCGCACGGAAATTTATGGCGTGGAAAAACAGGCCAACGGCGCCATTGACGCCGCCAAGCGGTTTTTGAGCGAATACGGCCGGCTGGACTTGAAAACCCTGGAGGACAAGCTTTACGTGCTGAGGCAGCCTCACTCGGTGGAACATCTTTTCTCTGTGGCGTCGGGGCTGGACTCCATGGTGGTGGGGGAAACGGAAATCACAGGCCAGGTAAAAGACGCCTATCTTTTCGCTCAAAAAAACCAGCAAACCGGCAAGGTACTGAACGCGCTTTTTCAGCGATCGCTGCGCGTCGCCAAAAATCTAAGGACGCATACCGGCATCGGCGCCAAAAAAGTAAGCGTTGCCTCCGTGGCGGTTGAGCTGGCTGAAAAAATATTCGGCAAACTGGAAAAAACCAAAGTGCTGGTGATCGGAACAGGCCAAATGTCCACCCAAGTGGTGAAAGCCATGGTCGCGCGGGGCGCCCAACCGCTGATTGTTTCCAGCCGCCATTTTGACCGCGCCAGAGAACTGGCCGCGGAGCTGGGGGGTGAGGCTGTATTATACGCCCATTATGAACACCGGATGAAAGATGTCGACATCATTATCGCGGCCACAGAAGCGCCGAGGCTGATCATTCACGAAGACCAGGCGAGGCGATGGATGCGCGAGCGCCATGAAAAGCCGCTTTTTATGATCGATATCGCCGTCCCGCGCAACATCGACACAGCGGTTGAAAAACTGGATAACGTTTATCTCTACAACATCGATGATCTTTCCGGCATCACCGAAAAAAACCTCGCTTTCCGCGAAAGCCAGATTGAAAACTGCTTTGACCTGGTCAAAGCTCAAACAGGGCACTACATGAACTGGTTATGCAAAGAATTCGGCGCGTAAAAATCGGCACGCGCGGCAGCGCCCTGGCGTTGGCTCAAACCCATAGCGTCACGCGCAAGCTGAAAAACTCTTTTCCGCATATCACCTTTGAAGCCATCGTGATCAAAACGCTGGGGGATGAGTTTCAAGCCGTCGAACTTTTTAAACAAAATCAAACCGGCGTTTTCACCAAAGCGATTGAGAAAAAACTGCTCTCCGGCGAAATTGACATGGCCGTTCACAGCCTGAAGGATCTGCCGACGGATTCGGCCAAGGGGCTGATGCTGGCAGCTATCGTTAAACGCCTGGATTCCCGAGACGCCTTGGTTTCTAAAGAAGGCTTCAGCCTTAAAACCCTTCCAAAAGGTTCGCGTGTAGGCACCGGCAGCCCCAGACGCAAATGCCAGCTTCAGCGCGCGCGGCCGGATCTTAAACTCATCGATATTCGCGGCAATCTCGACACTCGCGTTTCAAAAGCGCTTGAGAAAAAAGAATGGGACGCGGTGGTCGTGGCCTATGCCGGTTTAAAACGTTTGGGCAAATACCTCCGCTTTGCCGTCCCGCTTTCGCGCCGCGATGTGCTTCCGGCGGTAGGGCAGGCCGCTCTGGCGATACAAACCAGGGCCAACGATAAACCGCTTCTCAAAATCGCTAAAACACTCAATCATCCGCGCGCCGAGATGGAAGTAACGGCCGAGAGGATTTTTTTGGCTCGGCTGCAAGGGGGGTGCCGCGTTCCCATCGGCGTTTGGGCCGGAGTACGCGAAAAAAAGTTCTATATGAAAGGCGCTTTATTTTCAACAACGAATAGCAGCGAAATCAAAATTGCCGAAGCTTCCGGGGCGCTCAAGGATTATAAAAAAGTCGCCTTAAACCTCGCCGGGAAAATTTTAAAATGACAGGCAAAGTTTATCTGGTGGGCGCCGGCCCGGGAGACCCGGGTCTTTTGACGCTGCGCGCCAAAAAACTGCTCGAAGAGGCGGATCTGGTGGTTTACGATTATTTGGCCAATCCGGATCACTTGCTTCACGCAAAATCGTCCGCCCGCAAAATAGGCGTGGGAAAAGGTTTTCGTCATCGCCGCTTATCCCAAAATAAAGTCAACGCGCTCATCGTTAGCGCCGCCAAAAATGGCCAAAGCGTTGTCCGGTTAAAGGGCGGCGATCCTTATCTTTTTGGGCGGGGAGGAGAAGAGGCGCTGTTTCTCCATGCCCATCGCATTCCTTTTGAGGTGGTTCCGGGGGTGACCAGCGCCTCGGCCTGCGCCGCTTACGCGGGGATACCACTCACGCACCGTGAACATAACGCTTCGGTTACTTTTCTGACAGGCCATCGCGCGGATGATGAAAATCTGGACTCCATCAGCTGGAAAGAAATCGTCGCGCTTGGGGGCACCATCGTGGTGTACATGGGTTTTTACAATCTTAAAAATATCTGCGCGAGGCTGATTCAAAATGGCAAACCCAAAGAGACCCCGGTTGCCATTGTGGAGTGGGGCTCGCTTCCGCATCAAAAAACCTGCCGGGGAATGCTGGAAGACATCGCCGCAACTGTAAAAAAAAGCGGCATGAAACCGCCTTGCCTCATCTTGATCGGGCAAGTAGTCACACTTCAAGACAAGCTGAATTGGTTTGAAAAGCTGCCGCTTTTTGGAAAAACGGTTGTCGTGACGCGCGCGGCCGACAAGTCACAAGTGTTCCGTGAAAAGCTGGCGCTTTATGGCGCGGGAGTGATTGAGTTTCCCGTCATTGAAATCAAAAAAGTTCCCGATACCGCCATAATGGACAAAGCCATTCGCGGGATCGATCACTACGACTGGCTTGTTTTCACCAGCCATTACGGCGTCAGGGCTTTTTTTGACCGCCTGTCCGCGCATGGCAAAGATGCGCGCGCTCTTGGCCAGGCGCGGGTGGCCGCCGTTGGTCCAGCGACCGCTTGCTCGCTCAAAAATCGCGGTGTTAAGGCAGACCTACTGCCCAAACATTACGAAACAAAGGCCATTATTACCGCTTTCAAAGAAAAGAAAATAAACAGCCTCAAGGGGAAATCCGCTTTGCTTTTACGGACGGACATCGCGCCGGTCGGATTGGAAGAGGGACTTGAAAAACTGGGCGCCAAAACCACGCGCGTGACCGCTTATTTGACGCGCATGCCCAAACAAAAACCCAATCCGTCTTTGGTTTTGGGCCGACGGGTTGATTATGTCACTTTCACCAGCTCTTCAACCGTCGATAACTTTGTGAAAATCGTGGGGCTTCAAAAAGCAAGAGCGCTGTCCCAAAAATCTGTTTTTGTGAGTATTGGGCCGGTCACCACTAAAACTCTCCTATCTTATGGATTGAAAGCAGGCTGTCAGGCAAAAATGTATACAACAGATGGATTAATTAAGGCCATTCTGTCATATCGAGGAGATCGCCGCGGCGATCGACGAGATATCTTTACTTTAAAACCAAGATTTCTCGGCCGCCTACGGCGACCTCGAAATGACAATTGGAATAAGGGTAAACGATGAAATATCCTGAGCTTCGCCTAAGGCGTCTGCGTGAACATTTTGCGCTTCGTAAAATTTTAACGGAACACACTCTTTTAAAAAAAGATTTGATACAGCCCCTTTTTGTGAAAGAAGGGCTTGTTAAACCCGCGGAGATCACCTCCATGCCCGGTCAGTGGCAGTGGACGGAAAACACGGCGGCGGATGAGGCTCGGCGCTTGGAAGCTTTGGGGATTCCCGGCATTATTCTATTCGGCATTCCGTCCAAAAAAGACAAAACGGGAAAAGCGGCTTTTTCTGCCAACGGGATTATTCAAAAAACAGTACGGCTGATCAAGAAAAAATGTCCGAAACTTTTAGTCATCACCGACGTCTGCCTCTGCGAATACATGAGCCATGGACATTGCGGGATATTGAAAAAACGGGAGAGTGGAAAGTGGAGAGTGGAAAGTGGATCGGTGGATAATGACGCGACGGTGAGACTGCTGGCCAAGATCGCGCTGTCGCACGCGCGCGCGGGGGCGGATGTCGTGGCGCCTTCCGATATGATGGACGGGCGCGTGGCGGCTATCCGGAGCGTTTTGGATAAGAATCATTTCAAGCGAGTTCCCATTATTTCCTACGCGGTCAAATACGCCTCCAGCTTTTACGCGCCTTTTCGGGAAGCGGCCCAAAGCGCGCCGTCTTTTGGGGACAGGGCGAGTTATCAGATGAATCCCGCCAATGCCGCGGAGGCCATTCGCGAAGCGGATACGGACTTGAAAGAAGGGGCCGATATGATACTCGTGAAACCCGCGCTGGGCTATTCCGATATTATTTTCCGGATAAAAAATAAATTTCATTGCCCCGTCGGCGCTTACAGCGTCAGCGGTGAATACGCGCTCATCAAGGCCGCTAGCCAAAAAGGCTGGATCGACGCCAAAAAAATGGTCTTGGAGACGCATTTGGGCTTAAAAAGAGCCGGCGCCAATTTCATCATCACTTATTGGGCCAAAGACATCGCCGAGTGGCTGGAGGACACATGTCATTCCGAGTGAGTCGCCGCAGGCGACGAATCGAGGAATCAAGTGGTGTAGCTGATCCCTCGCGGAGTTTATCCCGAGCGAAATCGAGGGACTCGGGATGACGGGTTGGGCTGAGGCTCAAAAACATCTGGCTGGCGGAGTCAATAGCCCCGTCCGCGCGTTTAAAGCCGTAGGCGGAGATCCGGTGATCGTGAAACGCGCCAAAGGCGCCTATCTTTATGACACCAGCGGCAAACGCTATCTGGATTTCTGTCTTTCTTGGGGGGCTATTCTCTTGGGTCACGCCCATCCCAAAACTGTAAAAGCCATTACGGCACAAGCCAAAAACGGGACGAGTTTCGGCACCGCCACCGACACCGAAACAGCGCTCGCCCGCGAAATCAAAAAAGCGTTCCCTGGAATGGACAAAATCAGATTCACAAGCTCGGGCACCGAGGCGGTGATGAGCGCGCTGCGCCTGGCTCGCGGCGTCACCCGTAAAAATCGGGTGGTGAAGTTTGAAGGCGGCTACCACGGCCACGCGGATAGCTTGCTGGTAAAAGCGGGGAGCGGCCTGGCGACGCTGGGTCTTTCCAACTCAGCCGGAGTGCCTGAGGATTTCGCGCGACTCACTACCGTGCTGCCCTACAACGACATCGAAGCCGCCCGCGTTTATTTTAAAAAATGTGGACAAGAAACAGCCTGCGTTATTCTTGAGCCCATCGCGGCCAATATGGGTGTCGTGCCGGCCAAGCCGGAGTTTCTGGCGGAACTTCGCCGCCTGACACAAGATGCGGGCGCGCTGCTTATTTTTGATGAAGTGATCACCGGCTATCGCCTGACCTACGGCGGCGCCCAGCATCTTTATAAAATCAAACCCGACATCACCATTCTTGGAAAAATCATCGGCGGAGGCCTTCCCGTCGGCGCTTTTGGGGCAAGCGGCCAGATTATGGATCACCTGGCGCCCAATGGTCCGGTTTATCAGGCGGGCACACTTTCCGGCAATCCTCTTTCGATGGCGGCCGGCCTGTCCGTGCTGAGCGGTCTTTCTCTGAATTTTTATCGGGAATTAAATCAAAAAATGGCGTCTTTCCTGAAGGAAGCCAGAAGAATTCTCAAAAAAAGAGGACGGGCGGTCAATATCCAAGAAGCGGGCTCCATGTTCACGCTGTTTTTTACCGGCCGCAAAATTGAAAACTTCAAAGACGTTTGCGCTTCGGACACAAAGGCCTTTAAAACCTTTTTTCACCGCATGCTTCGGGCGGGAGTGTACCTGCCGCCATCGGCTTTTGAGGCATCCTTTCTTTGCCAAGCGCACAGCCAAAAGGAACTTGAGCATTTTCTTCGAATTCTCTATAGTACTTAAATGTCTCCCGTCGCCAAACTGACTCTCAACGATATTTACGCCCCCATCGACTCCGATCTCAAAGAATTCCGTGAGGTCTTGCGGGAAGAACTTTCTTCGCGGGACAAGCTGATCCAGGAAATCCACGCGCACATCCTGAAGATGTCGGGCAAATTCCTGCGGCCCGCGCTGACACTGTTATGCGCCCGTATCGGAAGCCGGACTCCGGACATAACGCCCGTGATCCGCCTGTCCGTCGCCATTGAGCTCATTCACACGGCGACTTTGGTTCATGACGACATCATTGATGATTCCGATTTCCGCCGAAACCAGCCGTCGGTTCATTTCAAATGGGGCCGTGAGATTTCCATCGTCGCGGGGGATTATTTGTACGCCAAGGCGTTCATGCTGCTGGCGGGCCTTGAAAATGCTCGTCTCAATCAAGCCTTCGCGGCCTGCGCTCATATCATGTGCGAAGGGGAGATGAAACAAATTGAGCGGCGGCATCACTTTCTGATGGCGGAGAGCGAATACCTCAAAATCATTCATCAAAAAACAGCCGCTCTTTTTCAGGCGGCCTGTATGGGCGGGGCTTATTTTTCGGGACTGGACGAGCCCGCGATACTCAAAATGGGCGACTATGGTTACCGTTTGGGCATGGCTTTTCAAATCGTGGACGATTGCCTGGACCTGGTGGGCGAAAAGGAAAGTCTTGGCAAGACCATTGGCCTGGACATTGATAAGAACGACGTGACGCTGCCACTGCTTTATCTATACCAATCCTTGTCCGCGGCGGAGCGCGAAACCCTTCAGGGCAACGCGGAAATGATCCGCTCGCTGGCGATTGAGAAAAAAGCGGTGGAAAAAGCCATGGCGCTTGCCCGGCAGTTCGTGGAAGAGGCGCTGGTCAACCTATCGGTGCTGGCCCCTTCCGAAACAAAAGACAGCCTGACCCATTTGGCCCAATATTGCCTGGATCGGGTCCGTTGACAGGCATAAATAAAGTCGCTATTCTAGCCTGTCATTCCGAGTCCCCTGAAGGGGATAAACTCCGTCGAGGAATCAACACGATCCCTCGACTCGCCTTCGGCTCGCTCGGGACGACATTGGAGGGTTTATGTTTGGAATAGGAATGACGGAACTTCTGGTTATCCTTCTCATCTGCCTGCTTCTTTTTGGCGCCAGCCGCTTGCCGGAGATCGGCAAGAGCCTCGGCGAGGCCATTCGGGAATTCAAAAAAAGCATGAAGGACTAACCCCACCCTTGTCATTTCGAGCAAAGCGAGAAATCCCATTTAAAAGAGATTTCTCCCACCACAAAGTGTTGGCGGACGTGGCGCTTCGCTCGAAATAACATATTGACCAACGGTTAAGTAACGGTAACATTATGAATCCTAAAAATCGTGTGATTGTCGCCATGTCCGGCGGGGTGGACAGCTCTGTCGCCGCGTGGCTTTTAAAGGAAGCGGGGCATGATGTCATCGGCGTCACGATCAAAACGTGGGGCGATGACGAGTGCCGCGATGAAAAGTCCAAGGGCTGCTGCTCCTTGCGGGACATCGACGACGCGCGCGCGGTCGCGCGAAAGATCGGGATCCCGTATTATGTCATGGACCTCTCGGATAATTTCCGGGAAAAAGTCATTGATTATTTCGTGGATGAATATCTGAACGGCCGCACCCCCAATCCCTGCATCGAATGCAACCGCCACATCAAGTTCGGCGTCCTACTCAAAAAAGCGGACGAACTGAACGCTCAATACATCGCAACCGGCCACTACGCCCGTGTGGGGTCAGACCCCTGTGGACAACCCGAGGTTATCCACAGGGGTCTGACCCCAAAACGCTACTTCATTCGCGAGGGGGTGGACTTGTCTAAAGACCAGTCTTATGTGCTCTTTGGGCTGACTCAGGAGCAGTTGTCTCGCACGCTGTTGCCGGTGGGGGAGCTTCATAAAAAGGATGTTCGCGCCGTCGCCGAGCGGCTGGGCCTGCGCGTCTTCGATAAGCCGGACAGCCAGGAGATTTGTTTTGTGAAGTCCGGCTATGGCAATTTTGTGAAGTCTTACGCGCCGGATCGCTTGCCCGGTGAAGGGGCTTTTGTCGATGAAAAAGGGGAGATCCTTGGCCGGCACGAGGGAAGCCATCTCTACACCGTGGGCCAGAGAAAGCGGATCACGATTCAAAATCCTCACCCTTATTTTGTGACGGGCATTGACGCCGAAAAAAATACAGTGGTGCTGGGCAGGGAAGAATCACTTTTCACTCATGACATGACAGTCCATCGCGTGAACTGGATTCTCAGTCCGCGACTAGGAGAGGTGAGTGTTAAAATCCGCTCACGCCACGAAAAAGCTCCCGCTGACATTACCGGCATCGATAAAGACCTGGTTCACATTCGCTTCAAAGATCTTCAAAAAGCAGTCACCCCAGGCCAGGCAGCCGTGTTTTATGACGGCGACAAAGTGGCGGGCGGCGGGTGGATTTTATAATGACTATTTACCAAGATAAAGGCGGCGTAACTCAGTGGTAGAGTAGCGGACTCATAAGCCGTTTGTCGGTGGTTCGATCCCACCCGCCGCCAATTTTTGAAAAATGCAAAACATGCTTGAATTTGCTTAAATACCCTTAAATTCTTGGCATTGCAAAACTTTTAATATCAGGTATACTTCCTACGATTTCATGCGCCTAAAAATCCTAAAACCCATTTCCTTAGCGCTGGTTTTTTCACTCGTTTGCGAACAAATCTCCTTCGCCAACCCAGATCTAAAACCAGTCTCTCTAAATCACGCTGAAACTAACTATAAATCCTGGGCCCGTAAGCTTCTCCCCGAGATTCCCCAGTCTGTCGCCACCATAGAAGACGCCTGGCACCCCGATCGCTCACGACTCACAACCCACGACTCACGACTGTTCCTACTCATCCAAGACGC
>JACQQX010000009.1 GCA_016206805.1 Candidatus Omnitrophota bacterium | reverse complement strand
GCATCATCCAGCTTCCCAAAGACGTTGAGATGGTCATGCCCGGAGATCAAATCACCGTCACCGCCGAACTCATCACCCCCATCGCCATGGAGAAGGAGCTTCGCTTCGCCATCCGCGAAGGCGGCCATACGGTGGGCGCGGGTGTGATCTCGGAGATATTGGCTTAATTCCGTGCGAGAGTTTATTTCATTCGAATGCACCGCTTGCCGGCGCCGCAACTATACGTCGACCAAGAATAAAAAGCTGCATCCCGAGCGCATCGAACTTAAAAAGTTTTGTGCTTTTTGCCGCAAGCACACTGCTCATAAAGAGCAGAAGTAGTTTTTTGCAGTAACGCATCAGACGATAGCAAAACACCTGAAACCGGAATAGCGATTCCGAGTGGGTGATTTTTTCTGTTTTTATAAAGCTTTATTTTATCGTCCCATCATACGACGGAACAAGGTTTTAGGAGCGTCGGTTAACGGTAAACCACCGGTCTCCAAAACCGGGACTGCAGGTTCGATTCCTGCCGCTCCTGGTTTATGGCGGGAATCGAAGAGAGCCGCCGAGCTTTTATAAAAGTCGATGCGACCATAGAAGCATCGACGACCATCGAGGCGGCGAGTGGCCGACCCGGAGCGGACACGCAGTGCCGCGCAGGGCGCCGATTCCTGCCGCTCCTGTTAATTAATTAAAGGAAGTGGAATGGCCGTTCAAGTATTAAATAAGACCAAAAAGTTTATCTCCGAAGTCCGGGGCGAGATGCACAAAGTCTCGTGGCCGACCCGCGAAGAACTTATCCAGTCTACGGCCGTTGTCCTCATGACGATGTTGATTTTGTCCGCTTTCATCGGAATCGTCGATTTTATTTTTTCACAAACACTGCACGTACTGTTGAGGTAGGGAAAATTTCAAAGGTTATGACGATGTCCAAGCATTGGTATGTGATTCACACGCAAACGGGCCATGAGGAGCGTGTCAAAACAACTCTGGAAAGTCGCGCCGAGCAGCACCAAATGAAAGAAAAGATCGCGCAAGTTTTAATTCCCATGGAAAAAGTTTCAGAAATTAAGGCCGGCAAGAAAAAGATTTCAACCAGAAAGTTTTTTCCGGGTTATGTTCTCGTCGAAATGGAACTCACCGACGACACCTGGTATTTGGTCAAGAATACCCCCGGCGTCAGCGGTTTTATTGGTTCCGGCCGCAAGCCGCTTCCGCTGCGCGACTCGGAAGTGACCAGCATCATCAAACAGGCCGAAGAGAAAAAGGAGAAGCCCACTCCCAAGGTTATTTTTGAAAAGGGCGAGAGCGTTCGCGTGAAGGAAGGCCCGTTTATCAATTTCAACGGAACCATCGAAGAAGTCAATCCCAATAAAGGCAAGCTCAAGGTGTTGGTCGCCATTTTCGGCCGCACGACGCCGGTTGAGCTCGAATACTGGCAGGTTGAGAAGAACTAACGGTTCGACTTCGCTCACCGTGCCGAGCGACTGAGTGAAACGAAGGAGTCGAGTGTATGGCTAAAAAAGTCAAAACCACGATCAAATTGTATTGCCCCGCCGGCCAGGCCAATCCCGCGCCGCCCGTGGGCCCGGCGCTGGGTCAGCATGGCGTCAACATCATGGATTTTTGCAAGCAGTTCAACGAGCGGACCAAGGGGCGTGAGGGTTTGACGCTGCCGGCCATTATCACCGTTTATGAAGACAGGACTTTTGATTTTATCGTTAAAAGCCCTCCGAGCACGGTTTTAATCAAGCGCGCCTGCGGTGTGGCCAAAGCTTCCGGCGAACCCAATAAAACCAAAGTAGGCAAGTTGACATTGGATCAAGTGAGGGAAATCGCCGAACAAAAGGCCAAGGATTTGAATTCCAAAGACATGGCCGGAGCGATCCAAATCATTAAAGGTACGGCGCGCAGCATGGGCGTCGAAGTCGAGGGTTAAAATGACGGTTGCCATCTCTAAAAGAAGAAAAGGTTTGACGGGTCTCACCGAAAAGAACAAAGCCTATTCGCTGAAAGGGGCCATCGAGGTTTTGAGAAAGGGCCCCGCGACCAAATTTGACCAGTCGGTTGAGCTGCAGTGCAAATTGGGCGTGGATTTGACGGCCAATGACCAGAATGTCCGCGGCACGGCCGTCCTTCCTCATGGCCAGGGCAAAAAATTGCGCTTGATCGTATTTTGCAAAGACGATGGAGTGAAGGCCGCCAAGGAAGCGGGAGCGGATATCGTCGGCGGCGACGAGTTGATTGAAAAAGTCATGGGGGGATGGATGGATTTTGACGTGGCGATTTCGGTGCCTTCGATGATGAAGGATGTGGGGAAGCTGGGCAAGGTTCTGGGCCCCCGCGGTTTGATGCCCTCACCCAAGGCCGGCACGGTCACCGATAATCCCGCCAAGGCCGTCAAGGAAGTCAAAAGCGGCCGCATTGAATTCAAAATGGACAAGTTTGGCAATGTCAACACGCTTGTGGGCAAACTTTCCTTCAAGGATGAGGCGCTGGAAACCAACACAGCGACTTTAATTGAGGCATTGGTCAAGGCCCGTCCCAAATCCCTTAAAGGAACGTTTATCCGCGGCGCCTATCTTTCCAGCACCATGGGGCCCGGGGTCAAGCTCGACATGACACGTTACATCAAAGACGCGGAAGCGGCGGAGTAATCAAATGAAAGAGACGGGGTTCAGCCGGGTTTCAAAAAACTTAATCATCACGGAACTTGAGAAGGAAATCAAGTCGCATTCGATTTTCTTCATTGCCGACCATAGTTCCATACCGGCGGCGATGATGGACAAACTTCGCGCCAAATTGCGCGGTTCCAAGGGCCGGTACCTGGTGGTCAAAAATACGCTGGGCCGTCGCGCGTTTGAAGGGGCGAAGCTCGCCGGAGTTTCCGAGACGATCAGCGGAGCGTGCGGCGTGGCTTTTTCAAGCGGCGACCCGGTCACCTCTTCAAAAATTTTGGTTGATTTCGCGAAAGAAAACGAAGGATTTAAAATCCGAAGCGGCTGGATGGATGGCAGGCTGCTCGGTCTCGAGGATATCCGGGCGTTGGCCAGTCTCCCTTCCAGGGAAGTTCTGCTCACGCGTCTGGTTTCGAGCATGCAATCTCCGATTTCGCGTTTTGCCGGCGTGTTGGCCGGTACGCTAAGGAAAGCCGTCACTGTTTTAGACGCTATTGCCAAGCAAAAAGGGGGAAAGTGAAATGACGCAGACAGTGGAAACAAACAAAATGCAGGAAATCATCACCTCGATCGAGACGATGAGCGTCCTGGAATTGTCAGAACTCGTGAAGGCGCTTGAGGGAAAATTCGGTGTGTCCGCCAGCGCTCCCATGATGATGGCCGCTCCAGGGGCCGGCGCCGCCGCGGGCGCGCCAGTCGAAGAGAAGACCTCCGTCACGATTGTTTTGAAGAGCGCCGGCGCCAACAAGATCCAGGTGATCAAGGAAATCCGTGGAATCACCACTCTGGGCCTGAAAGAAGCCAAGGACCTCGTTGATTCAGCGCCAAAGCCCGTCAAAGATAACGTCCCGGTTAAAGAAGCCGAGACGATCAAGAAGGCTTTGGAAGCGGCGGGAGCGGAAGTCGAGCTCAAGTAAAAGACAAGGTCATCCCCGCCACTGGAACTTTGGCGGGGATCAACATCTATTCGATCCCCGCCAAAGTTCCAGTGGCGGGGCTGACACGGAGATCCCATGCTCAAGCGTTATAATTTCGGAAAAATAGCCGAAGTCTGTCAAATGCCGCATTTGGTGGAAATCCAAACGCAGTCATTTAAGGATTTCATCCAGGAAGGCGTGTCCAAAACCAAAAGAAGAAACACCGGTTTACAGGAAGTTTTTGTGGAGGTGTTTCCGATAGAGAGTTATGACGGCACGCATCGCCTGGAATATGTTTCCTACTCCCTCGGGAAACCGAAATATACGCTGGAAGAATGCCATAAAAAGAGCATGACCTATTCGGCGCCGCTGAAAATCCGCGTGCGTCTCAAAACTCCCAAAGACACCAAAGAGCAGGAGATTTATCTGGGCGATCTGCCGCTGATGACCGAGACGGGCACTTTTGTCGTCAACGGCGATGAGCGCGTGATCGTCAGCCAGCTGCACCGTTCCCCCGGCGTGTCTTTTGAAAAGACCATTCATCCCAACGGCAAAACGCTTTACTCGGCGAGGATCATTCCTCATCGCGGCGTGTGGCTGGAGTTCGAGTTTGACATCAACGACGTTCTTTACGCTTACATCGATCGCAAAAAGAAAATTCTCGCCACGACGCTTTTGCGTGTTTTTGGTTATGAAACCGACGAAGCCATCATCAAGGCTTTCTGCGGTGTGGATAAGATCGAATCCATCAACCGTTACAACCCCAAGAATCTCGCCGGCCATTCGTTGGCGTTTGACGCCGTGAATCCGGAAACCAAGGAAGTGATCGCGGAGCAGGGCACGCTGTTGACGCGTGAGCTCATTTCCAAGATGTCCGCCGAAGGCGTGAAGTCCATCACCATCCTGCGCGCGGAGTCTCCGGAAATCGTCTCCACCTTAAAGAAAGATCACACCAAGTCCGTTTCGGACGCCGCCATTGATATTTACCGCAAGCTTCGTCCCGGCGATCCGCCGACATTTGACAGCGCCAAGAATATGGTCGACCGCATGTTTTTTGATATCCGCCGTTATGATCTGGGGGGAGTGGGCCGTTTCGTGATTAACCGCAAGCTCGGCTTGAAAGAAAGCGCCGAGAATAGAACTCTTTCCGCTTCCACATTGATCGCCGTCATCAAGCGCCTGGTCGCCATTAAAAATGGGGACGGAGATACCGACGACATCGATCATTTGGGCAATCGCCGCATTCGTACGGTGAACGAACTCCTGCAGGCCCAGTTCCGCATCGGACTGGCCCGTTTGGAGCGTTCGGCCAAAGAGCGCATGGGCATTTATGAATTGGAAAACATGATGCCGCATAATTTGATCAACTCGAAACTCATTTCGAGCGTGATCCGCGACTTTTTCGGCAGAAGCCAGCTTTCGCAGTTCATGGACCAGACCAATCCTCTGGCGGAAATGACGCACAAGCGCCGTTTGAGCGCTTTGGGGCCCGGAGGTCTTTCGCGGGAGCGCGCCGGGTTTGAAGTTCGCGACGTGCATCACTCCCATTATGGACGCATCTGCCCGATTGAGACGCCGGAAGGCCCGAACATCGGTTTGATCGCGTCCCTTTCCACGCATGCCCGGGTCAACGAATTTGGCTTTATCGAGACACCCTACCGCAAAGTGGAAAATGGCCGCGTGACCGAGAAAATTGAATATTTGTCGGCCGATCAGGAGGATTTATTCACCATCGCCCAGGCCAACGCGCGTTTGGATAAGAACAGTTATTTTGCCGAATCCAAAGTCGCTTGCCGTCATAAGGGCGATTTCCCGATCATGAGCCCCAAAGACATTGATTACATGGATATTTCGCCCAAGCAGTTGGTGAGTATCGCGGCGGGATTGATTCCGTTCTTGGAACATGATGACGCCAATCGCGCGCTCATGGGTTCCAACATGCAAAGACAGGCGGTTCCTCTCCTTATCACCGAAGCGCCTTTGGTCGGCACCGGCTTGGAATACCGCACCGCCAAAGATTCAGGCGCTGTGGTTGTGGCCAGGGAAGAGGGCAAAGTGACCGGCGTTCAGGCTGACGAAATCATCGTGAGCGGCACCCGTTACCCGCTTCACAAATTCAAACGCTCCAATGCCAGCACTTGCATCAACCAGCGGCCCATGGTCGAACTGGGAGACAAGGTGAAGGCGGGGCAGGTGATCGCCGATGGCGCCGCCACCAAGAACGGCGAGTTGGCGCTCGGACGCAATGTGCTGGTGGCTTTCATGCCCTGGCGCGGCTATAACTTTGAAGACGCCATTCTGATCAGCGAAAAACTGGTGCGCGAGGACGTTTACACGTCCATTCATATCGAAGAGTTCGAAATCGAATCGCGTGATACCCGTTTGGGCAAGGAAGAAATTACGCGCGACATCCCCAATGTCGGCGAAGAAGCTTTAAAGGATCTCGGGGAAGACGGCATTATCCGCATCGGCGCCGAAGTGGGCCCCGGAGACATCCTGGTCGGAAAGGTGACACCCAAATCGGAAACCGAGCTTTCTCCCGAAGAAAAACTTTTGCGCGCGATTTTCGGCGAAAAAGCGGGTGATGTGCGTGACGCCTCGCTCACGGTTCCGCCCGGCGTCGAAGGCATTGTCATCGACACCAAAGTTTTCTCCCGCAAAGGACAGGAAAACAAGACCAAGGAAATGAGAGCCAAGGATCTTAAGGAAATCGAGCGCATCAAAGAGCAATATGATGCCCAGATCCGAGAGCTCGAAAAAGACAAAGCGCAGAAACTGACGGGGCTTTTGGAGGGCAAGAAACTGCTGGTCAGCCTGACGGACGCCGAAACTGGCGCTGTGCTTATCGGCCGCGGCCGCCCGATCAAGAAATCGGATCTCAATAAAATCATGCGCGCTGATTTGGACGGCATCAAGTTGGAGGAAGCCGAAGAAGCCGAAGAGGCGGTGAAACGCGTTTGCCGCCTCATGGACGACCAGATTGACGAATTGCGTTACGAGCAGGACCGCGAGATCGATAAGGTGAAGCGCGGTGATGAGCTGCCTCCCGGGGTTTTGAAGCGCGTGAAGGTGCTCGTCGCCAATAAAAGAAAGATTTCGGTCGGCGATAAGATGGCCGGCCGCCATGGCAATAAAGGCATTATCGCCAAGATTGTCCATGAAGCGGAAATGCCTTTTCTCGAAGACGGCACCCCGGTGGAAATCGTGCTCAATCCGTTGGGCGTTCCTTCCCGTATGAACGTGGGGCAGATTTTGGAAACCCACTTGGGTTGGGCGGCCAAAACGCTCGGGCTTCAAATCGCCAGCCCCGTTTTTGACGGCGCCACGGAAGCGGAA
Organism: Candidatus Omnitrophota bacterium; assembly: GCA_016206805.1. Classification (GTDB taxonomy): domain Bacteria; phylum Omnitrophota; class Gorgyraeia; order 2-02-FULL-51-18; family 2-02-FULL-51-18; genus JACQQX01. The sequence goes on along the minus strand of JACQQX010000009.1, from coordinate 5,561 downwards.
ATCAAAGATCAAATGAAAAAAGCGGGCATTCCCGCCACCGGTAAAGTCACGCTGCGTGACGGCCGGACGGGTCATCCGTTCGATCAGCAGGTGACCGTGGGCTATATTTACATGCTGAAACTGGCTCACTTGGTGGATGACAAGATCCACGCCCGCTCCATCGGCCCCTATTCTTTAGTCACTCAACAGCCGCTGGGCGGTAAGGCGCAATTCGGCGGTCAGCGCTTCGGTGAAATGGAAGTATGGGCGCTGGAGGCTTATGGCGCCGCTTATACCTTGCAGGAGCTATTGACCGTAAAAAGCGATGACGTCCAAGGACGCACGCGCATGTATGAATCCATTGTGAAAGGCGAAAACGCGCTCCAGGCGGATACGCCGGAATCCTTTAATGTTCTCTTGAAGGAACTTCAGGCCCTGGCGCTGGACGTCCGCACGGAAAAAAGAACGGATGACGCCAAAGAGGTGACGAGCAATGAGTAATAACCTGTCCACGCTAAACGATCAATCCTCACCATCACCCTCCTCATCGTTTGATTTGATTTCGATCAAGATCGCTTCGTCCGAAGTGGTGAAGTCCTGGTCCCACGGCGAAGTGAAAAAACCCGAAACGATCAACTACCGCACTTTCAAACCGGAAAAAGACGGTCTTTTCTGCGAAAAGATTTTTGGACCGACCCGGGATTGGGAATGCAATTGCGGCAAATACAAACGCATCAAGCATAAGGGCATTGTTTGCGATCGCTGCGGCGTCGAAGTGACCCTTTCCAAGGTGCGCCGCGAACGGATGGGGCATATTGAACTTGCCGCTCCGGTGACGCATATCTGGTTTTTCAAGGCTGTTCCGTCCCGTTTGGGCGCTCTTTTGGAATTGAACCTGAGAGAGCTTGAGAGAATTATTTATTACGAAGAATACATTGTCATTGAGCCGGGCGACACGCCGCTTAAAAAGGGCGATCTGTTGTCCGAAGAAAAATATCAGACGATGGTCGAAAATTATGGCCACAAATTTGTCGCTAAAATGGGCGCCGAAGCCATCCGGGATCTGGTCAAGGAAGTGAACCTGGATAAGCTGAACGCCAAGCTTCACGCGGATTTAAAAACCGCCAAGGGCGAAGCGACTCAGAAAAAAATCATCAAGAACCTCCGCATTGTCGAAGCGTTCATGAATTCCGGCAACGAACCCCACTGGATGATCATGGACATGGTCCCCGTGATTCCGCCGGATCTGCGTCCTCTGGTTCCTCTGGATGGCGGACGTTTTGCCACCAGCGATTTGAATGATTTGTACCGCCGCGTGATCAACCGCAATAACCGCCTGAAGAAACTTTTGGAATTGCGCGCGCCGGAAGTCATCGTTCGCAATGAAAAGCGCATGCTTCAAGAGGCGGTGGACGCTTTGTTTGACAATGGCCGTCACGGCCGTCCGGTGCTGGGTTCCGGCAACCGTCCGCTGAAGAGCTTGAGCGACATGTTGAAGGGCAAGCAGGGCCGTTTCCGCCAAAACTTGCTCGGTAAGCGCGTGGATTATTCCGGCCGTTCCGTTATCGTCGTGGGACCGGAATTGAAACTCCATCAATGCGGTCTTCCCAAAAAGATGGCGCTGGAACTTTTTGAGCCGTTCATCATTAAAAAACTGAGGGAGCGTGGTTTTGTCCACACCATCAAAAGCGCCAAGCGCATGGTGGAGAAAGAGCGTCTGGAAGTGTGGGACATCCTGGAAGAAGTGATCAAAAATCACCCGGTGATGTTGAACCGCGCCCCGACTTTGCACCGCCTGGGCATCCAGGCTTTTGAGCCGGTGCTGGTTGAAGGAAAAGCCATTCGCATCCATCCTTTGGTTTGCGCCGCGTTCAACGCGGACTTTGACGGTGACCAGATGGCCGTTCACGTGCCGCTTTCGCTGGAGGCCCAGATTGAGTGCCGCATCCTTTTGCTGGCGGTGAACAATATTTTCTCGCCGGCGGACGGACGTCCCGTGGCGACGCCGACGCAGGATATCGTGCTGGGCTCTTATTATCTTTCGAAAGAGAAAAAAGGCGCCAAGGGAACGGGCCTGGTGTTTTCCAATCCCGAAGAAGCCGTTATCGCCTATTCCGACAGGGAAGTGGACTTGCACGCCAAGGTTAAGGTTCGCGTCGAAGACCAAATCCTTGAGACGACGGTGGGACGCGTGATTTTTAACGAACTTCTGCCGGATGGCGTGCCCTTTTTCAACGAAATATTGACCAAGTCCAAGCTGAACGGCGTGATCGCGGAGTCCTATAAGATCTCGGGCCATCACCGCACGATTCAGCTGCTGGACGACTTGAAGGATCTCGGTTTTGAATACGCCACGCTCGCGGGTATTTCCATTTCGCTGGATGATTTGCGCATTCCGTCGAAGAAGAGCTTCTTTCTGGAAAAAGCGCAGGAACGCGTCAACAAAGTCGAAGAACAGTACCGCCGCGGCGTCATCACCGAGGGTGAGCGTTATAACAACATTATCGACATCTGGACTCAGACGACGGACGAAGTGGCTGACGGTGTTTTCGCGGAATTGGATCCGTTCAATCCTATTTTCATGATGGCCGATTCCGGCGCCCGCGGCTCCAAACAGCAGATCCGGCAGCTGGCCGGCATGAGAGGTTTAATGGCCAAGCCTTCGGGTGAAATTATTGAAAGCCCGATCAAGGCCAATTTCCGCGAAGGTCTGACGATGTTGGAATATTTTATTTCGACGCACGGCGCGCGCAAAGGCTTGGCGGACACGGCCTTGAAAACCGCCGACTCCGGTTACCTGACGCGCCGCCTGATTGACGTGGCGCAGGATGTCATCGTGGGTCAGGAAGACTGCGGAACCGTGAAAGGCATTTTTGTCGAAGCGATTATCGAAGGCGACGAGATCGTGGTGTCGCTGCGCGAGCGCATCATCGGCCGCGTGGCGCTGGACAATATCGTGGATGTCGTTACCGACCACACCATTGTTGAAGCCAATCAGGAAATCACCGAAGAAATGGCCAGGCTGGTGGAAGAAGCCGGAATCGATAAGATCAAAATTCGTTCGGTTCTGACCTGCGAGTCCAAGCGGGGCGTTTGCGCCAAGTGTTACGGACGGAATCTCGCCACGGGAAGACTGGTGGAATTGGGCGAGGCCGTCGGCATCATCGCCGCGCAGTCCATCGGCGAACCGGGCACGCAGCTGACGATGAGAACATTTCACATCGGCGGCACGGCCAGCCGTATCGTCGCCGAATCCTCGATCAAGGCCAAGAACTCGGGTCTTATCAAGTACCACAGCTTAAAAACCGTTGAAGTGAAAAACGGTCATGTTATTTTGAACCGCAACGGACAGGTTTCCATCCATGACGAGTCCGGGCGCGAGCTCGAGCGCCACGCGGTTCCCCACGGCGGCTATTTGAAAGTGGCCGACGGCGGAAAAGTGCAAAAGGGCCAGGTCTTCATCGACTGGGATCCTTATACTTCCGCTATTTTCACCGAAGTCGAGGGGACCGTGAAGTACGAAGACATTCTCGACGAAGTGACGATGCATAAACAGCTGGATCAAGCCACCGGCAATGTCGAGCGCGTCATCATCGAGCACCGCGGCGAACATCATCCGCAGATTCTCATTCTCGACCACAAGAAAGATGTGCTGGCCATTTACCCCATTCCTTCCGGCGCGCACGTGGTGGTGGACGACGGAGAGAAGGTGCGCGCGGGAGATTTGATCGCCAAAACGCCGCGCAAAGTCACCAAGACCAAGGACATTACCGGCGGTCTGCCGCGCGTGGCAGAGCTTTTCGAAGCGCGCCGCCCGAAGGACCCCGCGATTATTTCCGAAATCGACGGCATCGTGGAATTTGGCGAATCCAAAAAAGGCCATCGCCGCGTTATCGTGAAAAGCTCCACCGGAATGAAAAAAGAATATCTGATTCCGCACGGCAAACACTTGAACGTTTACAAGGGCGACTTTGTGTATTCGGGCCAGCAGCTGGTGGACGGACCGGTGGTGCCTCAGGATATCCTGAGAATCAGCGGCGAGCGGAAACTCCAGGAATATCTGGTCAATGAAGTCCAGGAAGTCTACCGTCTGCAGGGCGTGACGATCAATGACAAGCACATTGAAATCATCGTCCGCCAGATGCTCAAAAAAGTCCGTATCATCGACTCCGGGGATACGGATTATTTGGTGGGCATGCAGATCGACCGCTTCAAGCTTCAGGAAGCCAATAATCTGGTCCTCAAGAAAAAAAGGCAGCCCGCGAAAGCCGAATCCATTCTTTTGGGCATCACGCGCGCCTCGCTTTCAACGGACAGTTTCATCTCCGCGGCCAGTTTCCAGGAGACCACGCGTGTTTTGACCGACGCGGCGGCTTCCGGGAAAAAAGATTACTTGCTTGGCCTGAAGGAAAACGTTATCATGGGTCACCTTATTCCAGCCGGCACGGGTTTTGCCGGGCAGCGACGCGTGGAAATCGTGCGTCACATGGAGGAGGAAACTAAAAAAGTAAAAACCCCCGAAAAATCATTGGAAGCCGAGATTACGGTGTCAGAGGAGCAGGATCAGTAATGCCAACCATCAGTCAATTGATCCGTTTTGGACGGGAATCCATCCGTTCAAAAACGAAATCGCCCGCGCTGATGGGGGCTCCTCAAAAACGCGGTGTTTGCCTGCAGGTCAAAACGCAGACACCCAAAAAACCGAATTCGGCTTTGCGGAAAGTGGCCCGTGTTCGCCTGACCAACGGCATGGAAGTCACCGCCTATATTCCGGGTGTGGGGCATAATTTACAGGAACATTCGATTGTCACGATACGCGGCGGCCGTGTGAAGGATTTGCCGGGCGTTCGTTATCACATTGTGCGCGGCACGCTGGACACGGCGGGCGTGCAGGACAGGCGGCGTTCACGTTCGAAGTATGGCGCGAAAGCGCCGAAAGCCGAAGGCGCGGGCAAAGCCGCCGCCGCTCCGGCCAAGAAATAAGGAAGGACAGAGAAGGTGAGAAGAAGAAGGGCCATCAAGCGCGACGTTTTGCCGGATCCCAAGTTCAATAATAAGACCATCACGCGTTTCATCAATATGTTGATGGTTGAAGGCAAGAAGTGGAACGCCGAAAGCATTGTTTATGGATCGCTGGACATCGTCGCCCAAAAAACGCAAAAAGCCGATCCGCTGGAAGTGTTGACCAAAGCGGTGGACAATGTCCGTCCGCTTTTGGAACTCAAGTCCCGCCGGGTGGGCGGCGCCACCTACCAGATTCCCGTGGAAGTGCGCGGGGATCGGGGAATGTCGCTGGCGCTCCGCTGGATCCGCAATGCCGCCCGCGGTCGCAAGGGCAAGCCCATGCAGCAGCGCCTGGCCGAGGAAATTTTAGACGCGTATCATGCCCAGGGTACGGCCATGAAGAAGAAGGAAGAAATCCATAAGATGGCCGAAGCCAACAGGGCTTTCAGTCATTATCGCTGGTAAAGGTAAACGAAAGTAAACGTAAAATGAAAAATGAAAAATGTAAAACTAATGAGCCGCTGTCGCGGCTTTTAATGGAGGTCCCGAAGGGACTCCACAATTTTACATTTTACATT
>JACQQX010000069.1 GCA_016206805.1 Candidatus Omnitrophota bacterium | reverse complement strand
GTCGCCGTAGCTATAGAAGCGGTATCGCTCGGCAATCGCATGCTCATAGGCTTTTTTAGTGAACTCATCCCCCATCAAAGCGGATACCAAAAGAAGCAAAGTGGTTTTTGGAAGATGAAAATTAGTGATGAGGCGGTCCACGATTTCAAATGGGAATGGCGCTTGAATGAATAAATTGGTTTGCCCCTTGCCAGGAATCAGCTTTCTTTTCTGTACGCACGTTTCCAAAACGCGCAGTGTCGTGGTGCCAACCGCCCAAATCCCTTTTTGTGCGGCTTTTGCCCGATTGATTTTTTCAGTCACCTCCGGCGTCAGCTCGAAAGCCTCCGAATGCATTTGATGGGTTTCGGGATCTTCAACCGGTTTAAACGTCCCGTAACCGACATGCAGCGTCACGTTAAGAATTTCAATGCCTTTATCCCGGATTTTTTCAAGCAGCTGCCGGGTGAAGTGCAGTCCCGCCGTCGGGGCCGCCACAGCGCCCTCCTTCAGCGCGTAAACCGTTTGATAAACCGTTTTATCCTCCTCGGCGGGTTCTCTTTTGATGTAGGGCGGCAGCGGTGTCTGGCCAATTTTTTCAGCCAGCGCCCGAACGTCCGAAACGCCTTCAAACCGGAAAAGAGGCGTGCCATCTTGATCGCGCTTTAAGTAGACGGCGCCGACACGCCCATTGTCAAACTCGACTTCCTGCCCCTCCTTCATTGAAGACGGCTGCGCCAAGCAGCGCCACACCAAATCTTCCTTCGACCCCAAAAGCAGCAAATCGACTTTTCCGCCGGTCCCTTTTTTGCGCCCCAAAAGCCGGGCCGGAAAAACCTTGGTATTGTTCAACACCAGAATGTCACCGGCAGGAAGAAGGTTTAAGATGTCGGAAAAGACTCGGTCGGAAAGGGCTTTGGTTTTTCTATCGGCGACCAAAAGCCGTGAAGCGTCTCTTTGGGCCAATGGAGCCTGAGCGATCAGCTCCTTGGGAAGCGGGTAATCAAACAATTTCCGAGCCGGGATAATAAAAATGAAGGATTTCTTTGTATGTTTTTCCTAAAAGCGCCTGACCCAGCGCGCCCCACTGGCAAAGCCCAACCCCATGCCCCCAACCCTTGCCGTCAAAGTCCGCCATGTCTTCCCGCGCTTTGACGGTAAAGAAAGCGCCGCGAATGCGATTGCCGCCCATCCACACCCGAAAATCTTTCGCGGCGACCAAGACCGATCCGGCGTTGCCGGTGATTTGCAAGCTGCCTGCGCGCCCCGAGGGGGTTTGCGTGACCACTTCCACATTCAAAACTTGTCCCACCCGACGGCCATTGGCGTTCATTTTTTCTTCTATTTCGGAAAGGGGTATTTTCGCGTGCCAATAATAATGCGGGGAAATTTGGCAATGGTCGCAGAGAACGCCGCCGGCGATCGGCGGCAAATTGATTTTCCAAAGCTCCTGCGCCCCGGCTGTTTTTCCGGCGCAAGTGGCATGAAAATAAGCCGGGAAAACTTTTCCCAGATATTTCAAAAGCTGGCCTTTGGTGTCATCCACGGCTTTTTTAGTGCGATAACGTTCCCGCGTGCTTCCGCCGTAAACCTGGGAACTGGTGCTGCTTTTTAAATCGTATTCCACGCCCTGACTGACGCTGGCCTGATACACGGCGTAAGTCCGCGCCGCCACCGCCTGCGCCTTCAACGCCTCCATGGGCCACCAAGGAGCCACTTCGTGGTGCAAAACGCCGTAAAGATACTCCTCCAGCGGAACGCGGTTGATGACCCGCAAAGTGCCGTCCGGATTTTTTCGGACATCCAATGAGCCTCGAAAACGGCTTTGATTCATCCATAAGTCATTGTTCGCGGCCGGCTCGATCCGGAAACCCGGGGTTTTCAATTCCTTGCCGCCGATCCGTATTCCGGCTGGCGTCGCCGCTACCGACGCTGTTTTAAGTTTTTGGCCCGCCGCGGCCGTTAAAAGAGAGGGTAGCAGTTTTATTTGGTAGCGCCCTTTGACGGTGAGCGTCAGCGATTTCTGGTTTTCGGCGACAAGAACACGCACTTCCTGGGATTTGGCGGGCGCCGCAAAAACCGGCACTGTCATTGCGAGGAGGGCGCCAACGGCGACCGACGAAGCAATCTTTGTCATCTTATTATAATAAATTTTTCTCGACCGGAATTTTAAGGTGCTGCTTGGCCAGTGTTGTCGCTTCGCGGCCGCGGGCGGTCCGTTTTAAAAAACCGCCCTTTAAAAGAAAAGGCTCCACCACATCCACAATGGTATCGATTTCTTCGTTGAGCGTCGCGGCCAGAGACTCGATACCCACCGGTCCGCCGCCATAAATATCAATGATGGCGTGAAGGACTTTCCGGTCAAGGCCATCCAAACCGGAAGCGTCGATGCCGTGACCATGAAGCGCTTCATGAACCGCCCGCGCGTTGACTTTACCGGCCAGCTTCACTTCGGCATAGTCGCGCACCCGCCGTAAAAGCTTATTGGCGATGCGCGGCGTGCCGCGGGAACGCTGAGCCAGCGCCCGGGCCGCCTCTTTATCCATGGGAATGGACAAAAGTTTGGCCGAACGCTCAATAATTTTCATCAAATCCTCGGGCTCATAAAAATCCAGATGAAACGCCACGCCAAAACGGTCCCGCAAAGGCGCGCTCAAAAGCCCCTGCCGGGTCGTGGCGCCGATCAGCGTAAAATGCTTCAAAGCAAATTTGATGGTCTTGGCATACGGCCCCTTATCGACAATAAAATCGATTTTAAAATCTTCCATCGCCGGGTAAATAAACTCTTCAACCACTTTGGAAAGCCTATGGATTTCATCGATAAAAAGAATGTCGCCCTCTTCCAGGTTTGTGAGAATTCCGATCAAGTCCCCCGCCCGCTCAATCGCCGGCCCGCTGGTGGCCAAAATTTTGGCGTTCATTTCATGCGCGACAATATGGGCCAGAGTGGTTTTCCCGAGACCCGGAGGGCCGGAAAGCAAAAGATGCTCCAGCGGCTCGCCGCGTTTCTTGGCGGCGGACAACGCGATGCCGATATTGTCTTTTAAATTTTCCTGACCGATAAACTCATTGATTTTGGACGGCCGGAGCGAGATCTCAACAACACTCTCCACATCCTCCGCCGCCGGCACAAGAAGCTTTTCCCGTTCTATTCTTTCAAAATCAATTTTTTCCCGGCCCTTGATTTTCTTTTGCATTTTTTCCTGATTATTTTTTACCTGAATCCTGCCACCTGTCACCTGCCGTCTGTCTTTCTCTGCCGGTAAACCTCATTCAATATTTCTTCAACACTGGATAAATTGGCTTTTCTGGTAAACGCTTTCTGAACCATATTTCCGGCCTCTTCTTTTCTGTACTGAAGCTGGATGAGCACCTCAACCGCCTCATTTTGAATATCCGCTTTTTCCGGAGGCGCTGAATCTTTGCTGGCCTGCCCACCGCCCGGCATGAGACCAAATTTGCCCATTTTTCCCTGAAGTTTGGCGATAATTTCCTTGGCGCGCTGCTCACCGATTCCCGGCAGCGACTTGAGGTAAGCCAAGTCCCCTCCATCAATGGCCTGCGCGATATCAGCGATGGGAAACTTCAAAGCTTTTACGGCGGCTTTGGGGCCGACACCGGAAACTGTAATGAACTTTTCAAAAAACTCCCGCTCGATACGATTGGCGAATCCGATAAGGATAGGAATACTCTTGGAAGGATCAGTTTGATAATAATGATAAGTGATCAAAGAAATTTCGGTGTCTTTTTTGAGGCGACCATTCAAGCTCTGTATGATGGCCGTGGGGATATGGACTTCGTAAGAAATGCCGGACGCGCGCACCAAAAGCGCGTTCTCTGAAATATGATCGATCGTCCCGGTAATTTGCGAAATCATCTCGTCCTCAATGTCATTCCGAGCGATGTCGCCAACGGCGACCGAGTCGAGGAATCATGTCGTCTGCTTTGCGCGTAACTGATCGCCGCGGCCAAAGCGTCGGCCACATCCGGTGGCTCGGGCAAACAGGCCAGACCCAAGGTATGCTGAACCATTCTCTGCACCTGGGCCTTCGGGGCATGCCCTTTGCCCGTCACGGCTTTTTTCACGCGTGTGGACGCGATATTCACCAGCGGCACTTTCCGGGTTCCGCTCAAAAGACAAACCACTCCGCGGGCGTGGCCCATCAGGATGGCGGTGGCGGGATGCTTATAATGCGCGTAGAGCTTTTCCAGCACCATGACATCCGGCTTTAATTCGGCAATCACATCCGAAAGACAGGTGTAAAGCTCTTCCAGGCGCGCCGCGATCCCATCCTTATCGCCGGTGCGGATAACCCCGGCTTCCACCAGTTTTGGGACACCGCCCTCAGGATATTCAATAACGCCGTACCCGGTAACCCTTAAACCAGGATCAACGCCAAGGATTTTCATTGGTCATCCCCGCGCAGGCTTTGTCATCCCGAGCGAAGCCGAGGGATCAAGTGAGCCCTTGCAGAATTTCATCCGGAATATCAAAATTGGCGTAAACGTTTTGAACATCCTCATGCTCTTCGAGAACATCCACAAGACCCATCACACTTTTGGCGGCAGCCGGATCCTGCACCTTTACCATTGATGAGGGAATGCGCGTCACCTCCGCGCTTTCGGTTGGCACTCCAGCATCCAGAAGCGCTTTCTTAACCGCTTCGAAGTCATGGGGTTCGGTGGTGATTTCATACGTCTCATCCTGTGTCACAAAATCTGAGGCGCCCGCGTCTAGAGCGATGGTCATGAGCTTTTCTTCACCGATGGCGCTCTTTTTGACGACAATAAATCCTTTTTTCAAAAACTGCCAGGAAACGGATCCCGCTCCCGACATACTGCCGCCTTTTTTCTCAAGGATGTTGCGAATCTCAGCGGTAGTTCTATTTTTGTTGTCGGTGAGCGCCTCGATCATGATCGCGACACCGGCCGTCGCGTAACCTTCGTAAGTCACTTCTTCATAAGTAACGCCGGGAAGCTCGCCCGTGCCTTTTTTAACGGCGCGCTCGATGTTATCGGATGGCATATTGGCTTCTTTGGCCTTGGCAATCACCGTGCGCAAACGGGGATTGGTGTCGACACTGCCGCCGCCGTTTCTGGCCGCCACGGTGATTTCCTTGATAATTTTAGTAAAAAGCGCGCCGCGCTTGGCGTCAAGCGCGCCCTTTTTATGCTTAATCGTCGCCCACTTGGAATGTCCGGACATAAGACAGGATTATAACACAAACAGCGACGTCACGCCGCCTGGAGGAATTGCTTTCTGATCATTTCAAAAGACCGGAGGACATGATTCAGAAGCGTGTGCAGTAGAGGCTTGATGGAAAGACGCGCCGCCAGCGATCGAGACGCCCGGCCTTCCATGACTTGACGGGCTTCTTGAGGGTCAATCGTTTCCTTTAAACCGGCCAAGAGTGACCAGACTTCCCTAAAACCATCGGTTAAAGGAGCGTCTCCCAGCCGGGCGCCGGCGGCGGCAAGCCGTGCGGCGGACTCATAATCGGGAACGTCACCGGCTGTGAGGGGCTGCACCGGAATATTGACGGCCTCCGGATCCCACTGATCGGACAATGTTAAATAAGCCAGGCGTGCCCCATTTTGCAAAGCTCGTTTCACTTCCGATTCGCTCAAGAAAGCTTGATTGTCCGACACCGCGGGCAGGGGACCAACCGGCGTCAAATGAATATTATCCGCTTTGAGTCTCATCGCGGCCGTCGCCAATCTGGCCGCATAAAACGTATTGGCTTCCTGAGGCAGGATTTGGGCATTGAAGTTCACGATAACCGGGCGGCTGGAGTCTATTTCGGAAAGAAGCTCCCGTACCCTGAAATCCGTCGTTTTTTGTACCAAACCGATCTCGGAAACGCCGAGCCCGGCGCCACCCTCTTTCGGTCGGCCATTCTTTTTTATCTCACGAACGTCGATTTCAAATCTGAAACCGGATGCGGCAGTAGCTACAAGCCTCGAATCTTGTACCGTAATTCTGAAAACCATGGGCCGCGACGATTCCGACCGTGGCGCTTCAAGAGCCAACGCCCTTCCGTCCAAACCGGCCAAAGAAAACACCGCCGCCAAACCTGCGAAGAATCGATGAACACCGGCAGGGGCGCCATTGGCGGCGCTCTGGCGATATCCGTCGTCATTGCGAGCCCCCGCTCCTGCTTTCGCAAGAAAGTGCGGGGACGAAGCAATCTCTGCCGGCCTGCCTCCGGAACCACTGATTGGATTTTCTTGTATTCTGACTACTGGCTTCTGACTACTGGCACCTGTCTCTTCCCCCGCCAACCGGGCGCCGTCGACCGTCTCATCCTTAGGAGGGAGTTTTTCTAATATATTACCGGCGGTGGGATAGAAAACCTTCGCGGTTGACAACTTTTCCTCACGCTTAGCGGCAAGCCTGGCGGCCGATGCAACCGAGTAGGCCAGGGCATTCATTGGATGCCGTTTTAATTCACCGGCCAGGCTTAGATCATTGCGGATAGTTTTTTCCGGCAGGCCTGTAATAAGCGCAAGTGTTTTCGGCGTCAGAGGTCTTGCGCTTTGTTCTAACGCATCCAGCAGCGCCCTGCGATCACTTTTGATTTGCTCCGCCGATCGTCGCGCGATTATACGCGCCCTCGGCCTGAAAGCGAAAAGAGTGCGCCGGGCATCCCCAAAATGGATTTGATAAGGCTCCCGGTCGCCGGAGAATGTAACTAAAAAAACCAGACCGTCTTGAATAGACTGCAGCATCTTCACTGACTCCACGTTCTCTCTACCAGCCGCAATCCACTCGAGCCCGGACAGTTCTGTAGCGCTGTATTTAAAAAGTTTTCCAAAACGAATATAAAGCTCAAGGGCGCCGTCTCGAGATATTCCCCAGTTCTCAATAATTCCTTTTTGTTTGTCGGCATAGCGTTTGCTTGGGTTGCGGGTTGTCTTTCCCCTGGTGAGAATGTGGTGTTCTTTAAGCACCGGATGCACATTTCCCGGCGTCAAATCAAACGAACGGCTCAAATCCCGAAGGCTTCTGCCAATGATATGGTAATGATTTGTTTCCGCCCATCGGCGTAATTTTCGGCCCTTTTCGGTTAGTCCCCCGGCGGCTTGCGGCGGAAGCGGCCTTTTTTCGAGGGCGGCGGCCAAGAGGTCCATGACGGAGGAGCCGCGCGCGGCCAGCCGCGCTCCCGCATGCGCCTCTTCCTGTCCGCTGTCACCTGACGGCTTGGCGTCATCCACGCGAGCGGATGTGAACATGACGGAACCTTCTATATGCCCGCGGATCGCGTCTATTCCAACAATGGCATTGGTCAAATCATAAGCGATCGACGGACTAAAAACACCCGTCATGGCTTGTATGGCATTAATATTGTTTGGAATGACAACCGTTTCCTGCGGGTTGACGATCGTGATTCCGACCGATCCGTCGCGCCTAGGCACCACCTGCACAATGGGCACGAGGACATCGACGATTTGGCTGTTGGCAGTGACATCGATGAGCATGCTTGTATTCACTCGATGTTTTGGATAATAGATCAAAGCGATCCGCTTTTCTTGGCTGAGAATCCGAAGCGCGTCATCGGCCGTGAACGGGGTGCCGTCTTTGTTCAAAGCCCTGACAACCATTTGCGTAAGATGAAATTTGGTGATGTGAGATCCGCTGGCGTCCGTCCCATACTCGATGATACCGGTTGATCCTTCCTTGAAGGCTTTCACCAATGGCGTGCCCATTCGGCCCACCTCCCAATCTTCCGCGTGATGATAATCGGTGTCCAGCAGCTTCCCATCCGGCACGACACTTGGCTCCGCGGAACCCGGATCCGACGCTCGACGGTCCGTAAGCGCGTCAATCGTGAGAGATCCTTCTTCGACGGCGTTCGCAATGGGATCAACCACCATGCCCTGGGCCGTGGTGTTGCATGAGGGGCAGAATAGGCTCTTGGCCCTTTGAAACTGGTCAAAGGACACGCCCAAAGTGCGAACGGTCGTAATATCAAAAAATTCCTCCGCTATTCCGGGATCCTCTCCCCCCTGATAAATCACCCGCACCGCATATTTATCGTAGAGCCTTTCTTTTAATTCCTCCGCGGGAGTCGACTGTCCCTTGGCCATCTTCTTGGGCGGGTTGGTGGCATCCACAATAACATCGACCAATCCTTTCTCCAGCAAGTCTCCTTGGAACCATCCCTCCACTTTGATTCTTTCTTGATTAAAAGTCCCTATTTTTTCCTCGTCCAACACATAAAGCGGAACCCCCAAATGCTGCGCCGTCTGCGCGTTACTGCTGGGAGATCGCTGGACGGCGACAACCTTAAAACCCAAAGCCCGCGCCCTGTGCACGCGGCTTCCGATCGTGCCAAACCCAACGATGGCCACCGTGTAGGAAGGCTGGATAATGGCGTGAAATCCGGCGGAAACGCCTATCCGCTCGTTGGGAATGGCCGTGAGAAGCATCGGCCGCCCCATCCGTTGGCCGTCGGCATAATTGTATTCAAACTGAAAGTCCACGGGGACGTTCAGACCTCCGCCATACCAGGTTTGCACCCCTTCCATCATTCCCAAATTTATCGCGCGCTCCCTGACGTTGGGGCTTCCGACCCGTTGTTGGGTATCCGCGTCATTTAAAAATTGACTTTTAAATCCGTCGGCTTTGTTGATCGTCACAATCAAGCCTTTGCCCGCCCGCTTTTCTATCATCAGAGCCGCGTAAGCGAGTATTTCGGAGAAAATCAAGTCCCCTTCGTTTGGCGAGATCTCAAATAACGGCTCGATCATCAATGTCTGCGCGGCGTCGTTGAATTTCGCAAAAAACATGTTTTCACGGTTGTTGACCAGCGAATAAACACTCCCCTCACGCGCGTCTTTACCAAAAGCCTCTTCCAGACGCAGCGACCGCACAAGGTCAGCGGTTAATAGAAACTCCTCGAAACCTCCGCCGAGCTGTACCCTGACAACATCAGGATCCGCCAATACGGTTGTCTTGACCATCTTCGGAATTGCGTCCAGGTCTTCCTGGACGGCGAAGCGAACGGTATCATCGACCTTGCTGCCAACGCCGGAGGGGCTATCACCCGCGATGGCCCTTTCCATTTCGTGAACCGCTCCGTGGGAGGCATTGGCCAAAAGAGCCAGCTGGACGGCGATGAGCGCTGTCAGTTGGTTTTCGGCGTCTTGGTGTTCTTCAGCAGTGGATTGAGGATCGTTCATTCGATTTTTTAATCGATCAAATAAGCCGCCGGCCACATAAACCGCCCTGTGTTTCCCGCTATAATGGCCAAAGCTGTAGGACCGCACCCCGTTGACAACGATGCCGGAAATTTTTCTCGGGCTGAAAATTGGGGTATCGGGATAAATCAAATAATGGCCTATCCCTCTTCCCCTTAAAGTTTGGAGGCGGTGGATCTCTCTGCGATACAGCTCCCTGGCGCTTTCATTGCGATTAAAAAACGCTTCGACGCGGTCGAGCGCCTTTTCAAACAAATCCTCAGGAATTTCCGTTTTTTTTCCCCAGCCGTCCCGAATCGCCCAGTCTATGCCTGTCGGCCCATGCTCCGGCGCGCTCAAACCCAGGGCCAACCGGGCGCCGGCGCTTTCCTCGCTAAAAAGAGTTCGAATTATTTCCTCAAAAACAGCTCTTGGCCTTGCGCGGTCTTCAAAAATGGATGGAAAACGGTCGCCGAAAATGTCCCTGGCGTTGTTCCAATAATCCTCCCACGATTTTTTCCCACTGAAACCATCTTCCAAAACGCTGCCGATAAACCAATATAAAACCTCCCGCAACGGTGATCGCGGAAAGGACATGGCCTGTAAAAAAACAAGCGGCCGTTGAAAATGATTGACACCCTCTTCATCCATGATCCTGGTCAAAAAATCGATTTCAACGCGAAGAGCCTTGCGATTGATATGATCCATCAGACGGGTGAAATCTTCAAACTGGCCTGAAAAATCCCCGTTTGGGGGTTCGGCCGTTATTTGCTGATTAAAAAATTGATAAGCCATTAAATCGGCTAAACCCCAATTGATGACCCGGAAAACTCCGGGCAAGGCAGATTGAGAAATCTGCGACCGGTATTCCTGGTTCAGAACGGACCGAAAGTGGACATACTCGGGCGGGGAGGGCCAGATCAACCGCCATTCGCTTTCCTCATAATATCTTTGCAGAAGATGATACAAATCTATCATGGCGGACGGGGACTCAAATTGCAGCACGGCCGTCGGAGACCGCATCGTCGGAACGCGCGCCGATTGGCTCAATGGGTAAGTTGAAAAAATCCCCTCGATCAGAAAAACCGATGAGGCGCTCGGGGGATACAACAGAAAAAGCTGCCGCGCGCGGTCCCCTTCCAAAACAGGAACGCGCAAACCTTGCCGGTACTCAACCGCGCCGGATGCGCCGCCTGACGGATGGCGCAGATACATTTCTTTTCCGCGCAGAGAAAGAACCGCTGTTGACGGATCCCCTTCCAACGCGCGGACACTCAAGCCCAGTTGACGCTGCCTGGTCCTAAAGGGATAGTCGTTTTCGCGGTCCACCGGATCATATCCCGCGCCGGAACGCCTGTAATATTTGAGCGAATAATCACGACTGTTCTCCGAATACTCGATTTTCGCGATTACTTCGTTTCTGTGCCGCAAGACAAGCTCATAAACCCCGCCGCGCAGTCTGATGCGGATTTTAGACCGGTCCCAAGTATTGAATACAGGAACCAAAAATTCCTCCAAGGGCCTCATTTCCGGCTTTTTGGATAGAAGCGCTTCGATCAATCGAGTATAACTTTCCAAATCAGCTTTTTTCATGGCATTCTCGGTTGGACGAAGCCCCTGGTCTGTCAACTCAAACGGCCTGAATCCCTTTTGGCGCATTTCTTTTTCCATCCAGTCAGTCAGAGAGGCGCGATCCCCGCTCATAAACCGCTGTCTAGCCTCAATTCCCAAGGGGTCATGATCCAAATCAACGGGTTCAAGCTCAAAATCATCAAAATGAATCGTGTCAACATCCGCTGGAAGATCTCTTTTGAGATTTTCAGCCCACCACAAAAGCGAGGTTGTTTTAGCGCTACCCGGCACACCGGAAAAAAAGACCGTGGCCGGCCTTCCTTGCGCTCCGTCGTTACGAATCAATTTGAGAATCTCGTCATACACCGAGCGAAAGTCGGTAAAACCGGCTTGACGCATGATCCCCGACAGCCATTGCTGATGTTTTGCCAGCACGTTGTCGGTTCCGGCCAAACGGGCGGGTTGCTTTAAAGAAAATTTATCAGCCAATAAACTCAGAAGAAAACGAGAGCCTGTCCAACCTGGCTGAGGCAAATCCATGGCCTTTTTGGGTATGCCTGGAAGACGTGGATCAGGACCTGAATACAAAGCCAAAACCTCGCTTAGAGCCAGCATCGCGATGCCATTGAATGAGTCATCAACAACTATCGTATTCTTCAGCCCGATAGGGTCGCGACCGGTTGGCCTAAAAGCGCGGCCGTCGCTTAAACGCTTTCCCGCTCTTTGCACGATTTCTTGAACCGCTTGGACATAATTCTGCGCCGGCTGTCGGGCATGAAGTTGATTGAAAACATGCAGCGCCATGAGAGTGGCGACGCCTTTGTCGGAGCGGGAGATATCAACGGTTCTGGTGCCGGCCGCGAGAACTTTCAGTCCCGGCAACTTACTTTGCAATCTTTCCGCAATGGGAATGCGAAGCAGACGAAAGGTATAGCCTCCTGTTTTCAAAAGGGGGCGCAGCGTCCTTTTCTCTTTTTCCGTCAGTTTTTTTAAATCATCCTCGTTTAACGCGCTCGTTGACTCCGAAGGAATGCGGATATACATGATGGTTTTTTTCGATGGATCGTTCTCGATCAAGATTTCTCCGATCCTCCGCTTTTCGATATCTTCTAAAGTAGCGCCCTGAAATGTGAGACCGTTGAAAATATTGTTTCTGATCACTGCCTCGATATCGTAGCGATCTTGGCTGGTCAGTTCGGGAAAAATGTTCAGGCTGTGCAGTTGGCCCGACGCGTCATAAAATCCCAGGGCGCCTCCCAATTCCGCCAAAATTAGAATTTTATCGTGATATTTCTTCCACTCGTCCGCGGCGAATTTAAAAGACAGGATGTCGTGGATCTCCTTCGGCGACATTCCCGAGGTGAACGCGATGCGGCGGCCCGACGCGAGAAAATCCAAAATAGCCTTTTTCATTTCCAGCGTCAGAAGGTCCTTCCTCTGGTTCAACGTGCCATCCACGTCAAACATGCCAAAAAGAATATCGTTTCCACGTTCATGCCGCTGTTTCAAAACCGAATGCAAGTACCGAAGGCGCCTGGACTCTTCCTTTATGGAGACAAGAGACACGGCTCCAAGAAAAAAATACGACCTACCGGTGATCAGACGGATGGCGTGCGCGACACCCTCGGGGCCTGGGGTTCTGGTGTAAACCGCCTTCCTGGCCAATAAGGGAGAATAATGGGCGATTCTTTCTCGATCCATAGTTCCCGCAAAGATTGATATACCCTCTTCTTCCGGATTCTGAAGAATCTCCTCCAAGTGATCGTCATTTTCAGAGTCTCCGATGCCGG
The DNA here is from genome assembly GCA_016206805.1 of Candidatus Omnitrophota bacterium. GTDB lineage: Bacteria > Omnitrophota > Gorgyraeia > 2-02-FULL-51-18 > 2-02-FULL-51-18 > JACQQX01. The sequence goes on along the minus strand of JACQQX010000069.1, from coordinate 5,034 downwards.
CGACATCCTTAAACGAAATCCTTCTTTCATTCTTTATCTCTTGAATATAGTTAATGATGCCCAATGCCGTTTCGGCGGCCTCACGTTTCGTAAAAATCGAAATATCGATGCTTCGACTGCCTCCGGCAACCACGGAAATCCCGCGGCGGGCGGCTCTCTCCTTGAGCGGTAAAATGATTTTTCGCATCTGTTCGGACAATTCACCGTCATGATCGATAAGGAAGTCGTGTTCGCTGCTATCTCTTGCCACCTCCTCCGCCAAAGACGTTTTAGCAAGCTCCTTTTCGATTTTATCCGAAAGATCGAAACGCAATGGCCTTAAGCCTTCCTGGTTAATGCGGATGACCACTCGTGATTGCTCATTGGTCTCAACTTTTATGCCGCTTTCAAGATAGCCGGATAAACCTTCATTATGAAGAACGGTCCGAATGGCCTTTACGATGGTATCTTTGTGGGACTCGTTCAAGTAAACTAGGTTTCGAGTAATAAGATTTCCTTTGGCGTCATAACATCCCACCTGCCCCCCTTGCTCCCCAAAATAATAGATTTGATCGTGATAGGCCGCTGCCTCGAGCGGAGTAAGTCGCATGTATTCGTGAAGCCGTTCGGCCTGGTTACCGGAAATAACGACAAGGTACCGCCCTTGGCGCAGGTAACTGAGCAGCGTTTTGCGCATTTCATCTGAAATAGGTGTTTTTCGATCGGCAAGACAGGCGTCATAGTCGATCATGACGGCATAGATCGGACGATTTTCGACAGCGGCGCGAAGAAATTTTTCTTTAGTGTAAGCGCTGCCGCCGAAATCAGTTAACTTATTCAAAAGTCGAAAGTGATGACTATCGTGAAAGCGAACCAAAGCGTCAAGCGCGCCTTGGAAAGAAGGAATCAATGACCCTGCGTTCGACCGCTTAATCTGCTCCAATAATTGCCACCCCCGCTCGATCAACTCTGTAAAATTAAGGTCAATCCCGACATTTTCCACATCGTGAAGCCATGACTCCACATCCCGAAAAGATGGAATGCCCGCGCCGCCGTTGGACAATGAGTCCTGTAAATTTCCGAGCGCATTTTGTAAAAAGCGCCGTCTGGCGGATTGTGCGGCGATGCCTTCTTCGGGCTTGTGAAAAATCGCCATCCGCGCTCCCTCAACCGACTCAATCGCGTCCAACATCAGTGAAAACCGGTCAGCCGGCATTGATGCCCCTAGCTTTGATTGATAGGCCTGGTATACCTGTCTTGCGATGTCGCCGCGGCCGGTGGACAAAGCTTCTAAAATTTGCTGCTCAGGATCACCAGCCCATTCATTGCCACGTCGCTTTTGAATCGAATGCCAAAATGCCCTGTAGTCGGCGGCCCTACCCAGACGCGATACGTCATCGGCAATCATTTGCAGCGCCCTCAATCGATACCAGCGCATGTAGCTGTCGCCATCATGCCAAACCTGTAAGAGATAGCGCTGAAGGGGATTCATATGCTCCACGTCGTCGAAAGTTATATCTTCAATGCTTTCTTCCCGGTCCCTTTCGCCCTCCCGGCCGTTCCCATTGTGCCGATAGCCCCACATCACCCTGCCCGTCAGGCGACCATCCACATCCCTGATAAATGTGGTCGCAAATCCTCCAAGCTCCTGGTAGCCTTCTGAAATTTCGTTATCAACATGCGTCAAAGCCCGCCCAATCTGAGGATAGAGATAGGTGGGCGCAATACCGTCCTTATGCAATTTCGTCTTCTCATTATGCCCGACAAAAATATCCCCCCATGGCTCGCGGTCAATCGTCGTTTGTCCGGTAATCTGGTCAAAAATACCAAGCCCGGCCGATCCCATAAGACCCTCATTGGAAAGAAATCTATGAATAAACGGTGACTTGGCGACAGCCTTCTCGGCATGATCCGTATACCATCCGTTCATTTCTTCCAAAACGGCGCCGATCGCTTCCCACATCGGGCGGGTAAATGTAAAATCTTCCCGGCCTGGTTTTTCGCCGCGCGCTTCTTTTTGTCGGATGGCGTTGTCCTGAGCCTTCAGCTCGCTCCGCAGAGAGTCAACCGTATAGTTCCTGAAATAAGCCTCGACTTCATCGGCCATCCGCTCAAGCGCCGGGAGCCCCCTCAGCCCTTTATATTCGACACTCACCCCGCCCTGATCCATCGGATAAAGGTTATGCTGGTGGATATCTCCGTAAATAGACACGTAAAAAATCCTGAAGTTTTGAAGCACCCAGAGCGTTGGCTCCAACACTTCAGGCGCGAGCCAATAGTTGTCCAAAGTCACCGGCTCGAAATGAAAGATCAGTTTTTTAACGCCTGATGACGCCACGCGCTCAGTATACTCGCGGACCCGATCGTCCATATGGTCCGCGACGATTCCCTTCACGTCTGGAAGCTGATCCATCTTTTTTTCCACGTAATCGGGTTCGGTCCCGCGAGAGATGTTTTCCTGGCGGATCACGCTGTTCCTTCTTTTTACCGCGATCAGCTCAGCTTCATACTGCTTTCTAATGGCCATCAAGTCGACCGGCGAAAGCTTTGAAGTGTCAGGCAAAACCGCGTTCACACGATCGATTTCACGGTTTAACCGCTTCTGGTTAATGCGTTCGATCTCAATAACACCCCACCCCTCATGCTCCCACGCGTCTTTGCCCCAAAAACCGATATGATCATTTTTGTTGGCCGCCGAATTCAGATCCACGCCAAGCGCTTTCGAAAAAAACCAGGGGATCATGAGCGCCCCGTTCACGCGCCAGAGATCATGATTGCCCACGAAAAACCGCCCACAACCGATCTGCGCGAGCCATCGCGTGACACGGAAAACCTCGGCAAAATTCATTCCGCGATCCGGCATGTCATTTAATCCGGCAATCACCAGGTCCGCTTTGGACGGATCGATTCCGTCTTGATCCAAAGCCCGCTGGAGGCTCTCCAGCGTCGCGATGGAATTGTAAACCCTGGGGTCGCGAAGACCCATGAGATAAGCCGCTAAACGCAAAAACCGCGCGCCGCCGTGCAAGTCTTGCAAAGCCGCCACGACGGGGAAACGCCCGCTGCCTTCTTGCGCGATTTCCTTATCAATTTCCTGCACCAGATAAAGCTGTTCAAGAATCCTTTTTTCGCGGTTATGAAGATCAAAAATAAGATTGATCGCCTCTCGAACGTTGCGGTTGACCAGGCGTGAGTGTTGGCCGGTGGTATTCACGAGGCGATTTTGGAGGTCATGGTATTGAGCCGGAGACCTGGGGTCCAAAATCGATAGCCCGCTTGCCAAAAGTTCCGTCGTCAAAATACTGTCCAAAATGGCGTTCTCCGCGGGGAAAGTTTCCGCGTCAAACGCTTCTCTCACAAATGCCAGGCGATCCTCGAGACCCCACTCATTGATGCGATGCTCTTCATAAATACGTCTGGCTTCGGTTTGAAGACTGGTCCAAAAAGCCCTCTCGCTCCCGCCGTTCAGCGAGTCGGCGTTCTGACGTTTCCATTCGAATAATTCTCTGCCGGCTTTCGTAAGAGACATCCGCGCCCCAAGGGCCAGACCCTTGGGAGCGAAATCGGAGAGAAATTTCCCGGCTTCTTGAGGCCCCCATGGCATCTGCCCCTGAGGCCCCACACTCATCATCGACTGCGCCAAATGCTGAAGCCTGTTGACCGTGGAAGCCGCCGAAAAATCCTTCGCGACATGCTGGCTCAACAAAAGGTCTTCATAGCGTTTAAGATTGGTTTCGTGCAAAATTTGCGGGGTAAAAACGATGTAGGAGATATTTTGCCGCTTTAACAAATGCTTGAGATTCGGCGAGTGGTATCCGCCGGTGATGAGAATGGAGACGGTTTGTCCGCTCTCCATTTTTCTAAGGGCGTTTTCGATAAACTTCTGATCGCGATGATACGTCAACTCATAAAAACTCTCGCATTTTTGAACCACATCCTCATAACCGCTTTCCAGAAAAACCACGTCTTCATAAAACTGCTTTAAATCCATGATCTTTTTATTCAGAAAACCCGTCAGGCGCTGGATATCAAAATCTTTGGCTTCGGCGCGGTAAGCCGCAAACTCATCCGGGGTGAGCGTGAGTTTTAAAAGCTTTTTAAGGGTCTGCGCATTGCGCGACGCCTTGATCAACATGGCCTCATCCGAATCAACGGCAAGGGATTCGTAGATTCGATTTTCAAGCGACTTCTGCTCCAGGAGAATTTTTTGTAAATCAATCGAACGGGCTTTTTTCAGATAATGAAAATACCGGACAAGCTGGGGATAATCGGCTCGGGAATTTATTTTTTCTTCGAGAAGCGCAAAAAAAGCTTTTTGTGTTTGGTCTTTGAACGAATTAAGAGGCTCGGCCTGTTTTTTGCCCATCAACTCCTTCTGGTCCTGTGGTGACAAGAAAGCCATAGCCGATTCGGCCTGGCGCGTCGCTTCCTGAAAATCGATTTGGGATTCTAACGCTTTGAGTTTGTTTAAGGCTTTAAGATGAGGGTAATCCGAAAGAGGCAGGCCGCGCTCACTCGCCTGCCGGAATAGAATTTCAAAATAATCCGAAAGAGCGATTTCTTCTTTTTCAAACTTCTCATGCGTCCGATCAAACAATAAAAGGGTTGGATTGTAAATGCGGGATTTAAGAACTTTGACCGTCGCTTCGACGCGATTCAGGTAATCCTCAAATCGCTCTCTATTTTTGGCGACCGAGCGATACGTTTCAAGCGCCTGGCGATACAGCTCCATATCTTCAACGCCCCACAAAACAAAGTCATGCTCCTGCGTGAGATCCGCGTATTCGGCGCCCTGAAGCTTCCCTCGCCTTAGATACGATTCGGCGACGATCTTTCTTTTAGCCAGCGGCAAATAAGGCCGAAGAAACGAGAGCGACTGATTCCCATACCCCGCCTCAAGAAACACATACCGTGTCATTCCGAGCGAAGCCTCGCTTGTCATTCCGAGCGAAGCCTCGCTTGTCATTCCGAGCGAAGCCCCGCTTGTCATTCCGAGCGAAGCCCCGCTTGTCATTCCGAGCGAAGCCCCGCTTGTCATTCCGAGCGAAGCCCCGC
>JACQQX010000068.1 GCA_016206805.1 Candidatus Omnitrophota bacterium | reverse complement strand
CCTTGGGGACGTCCCCAAGGTAATGTCATTTCGAGCGAAGCGAGAAATCCTTCTTTTAAAAGTTCTTTTCTTACAAGCAAAAGAACTTTTAAGAGAAAGATTTCTCGGCCTTCGTCCTCGAAATGACATGGGGGGATTGAATTCACACTAGAGAATGTGCGGCGCTCCGGGTGGAAGTCCTGTCTTGGGGCGTTGACAGCGCGCGTGGCCCGGTATCGCCGAAGGCGATCCATGCGTGCTGTCATCGAGCGTCATTTCCGGTGGGAAATGGCGCGTCCCCAAGACAGGACATCCACCCGGAGTACACGGGCGATTGAATTCATAAGTGAGTGTGGAATTTTTTATTTACAAGCAGGTTTATGGTGGGGGTGTTAAAATAATCGTCATGTTAAAGATAAAAAACTTAGTTCTTAGAAGCGCCCTCATTCAGTCGCCTATGGCCGGCTGCACCGACCTGGCTTATCGGCTCCTCTCCCGCTCCTACGGAATGGAGTTTTCCTTCCTGGAAATGGTCTCTGCCGAGTCTTTGATCCGGGGCAATGAAGGCGCCAAGGAACTCATGGAAACTACTCCTGAAGACAGACCGTTGGGCGCTCAACTGGTGGGCTGCCGACCCCAGGCGATGGCCGAAGCCGCGAAAATTGTCGAAGCCATGGGTTTTGGTCTTTTGGATTTAAATCTCGGTTGCCCTGCCCCCAAAGTCGCCGGCAATGGCGCCGGGTCGGCGCTTTTAAACCAGCCCGATAATTGCCGTCAAATTTTCCAAAATGTGGTTAAGGCCGTTAAAAACATCCCTGTCACCGTTAAAATGCGGTTGGGCGTTGAGGACGCTTCCGGCGAAGAAGCCGTGCGGACCGCCAAGATCGCCGAGGAATGCGGCATTGACGCGGTGACGGTCCATGGCCGAACGCGCGTTCAAGGCTATTCCGGCATCGCCAATTATGAAGCCATCGGAAAAGTCAAAGCCGCCGTTAAAATCCCGGTTATCGGCAATGGAGATGTGGTTTCAGCCCAGGACGCCCGGCGCCTGCTCGGTACTTCCGGATGCGACGGCATCATGATCGGCCGCGGCGGGTTGGGCAATCCGTGGATTTTTAAAAACATTGAAAGTGTGTTAAACGGTCAAACCCCGCCGGCGGATCCCAGCTTTCAGGACAAAAAAGAAGCGCTGCTCCACCATCTGGAACTCCAGCGGGAACACCGGGACCCGCGCACCGCCGTTCTTCACATGCGCCGCATTGCCTGTTGGTATTTTAAAAATCTACCGGGAGTAAACGAGTTTCGAACGAAGGTGAATGTCTGCCTGACGATGGACGATATGCGGAGCTTGATCGAGCGGTTCGAACCTACCGCGTGATTTTTAAAACCTGATAACGTAAAATTCCGGCGGGGATTTTGATTTCAGCGGTGTCCCCCACCTTTAAACCCAAAAGACCCTTGGCGATCGGAGAAGTCACCGATATTTTTCCCTCGTCAAAATTGGCCTCATCCTGGGCGACCAGCGAATAACTCAACTCTTCGCCGGTCTTTAAATCCTTCAGCAGCGCCGTCGCGCCGATCAGGACTTTGTCTTTGGCGATCTTGGTTTCGTCGATGATTTGGACCCGCGTCAGCCGCTCTTCGATGTCAGCGATCCGTTTTTCATTATGCGCCTGGCTGTTCTTGGCCGCGTCATACTCGGCATTTTCCTTGAGATCGCCGAACGCGCGGGCGCGGGCGATATCCTCGGCGATTTGCCGGCGTTTGGTTGTTTTCAATAACTCGAGGTCTTTGATGAGCTTGTCATAGCCCTCGCGGGTCATCGGGATTTTATCCATCTCAATATCTCCTCACAAAACCCACGTTACCTTCATCGTTAAAACCAATGGATTCCGAATCATCGCCCATAAAACGCAAAGGAGTCTCTTTCTCGTCCGGCTTTATTTCGTTGAGCGAGATGTATCCGGTCTCTTCCGTATTGATGACCGTGTTTACCGATAAGAAAAAAAGGAACACGAAGAGAAAATATTTATTCTTCATTCGGGACAGGGACTGGGTGCCTCTTTCCCAGGCGGTCACGGGTAAAAGCCCCATTCACCCCACCCGGCTCATCCTTGATCTCAACCATCGCGTGGATGCTCATATGGGCTTTGAACTCGAGTTTATTAAGGGATCGATGGGTCGTCATGACTTGATAATTTTATCATATGTGCTAGAATTTCGAAATGCTTGATAAAATCTGCTCTGTTTGCGGTTCACACGAAAGCGTGGATATCGAAACGGTCACCAACGTCATGCCGACGCCGGATGAGATGTTCCCCGTCCTTTTGTGCAAGAAGCATAAACGTTCGCTCCAGGATAAAACGCTCGACATCACCCTCGACAAAGCCGGCAAACTGCGTTTTGTTCTGAAAAAAAGCGCCTCCTAGCCCCCCAAATAAGCGCTTTGGATGGCCGGATTGGCGGCCACTTCCTTGGCGCTTCCCTCTAAAACGATTTGGCCGATTTGAAGCACATAAGCGCGGTTGGCCACTTTGAGCGCCATATGGGCATTTTGTTCGATCAAGAGAATGGTTTTTCCCTGTTCATGGATCGCGCGAATCATCCGGTAAATCGACGAAATGAGAATGGGCGCTAGTCCCAGCGAAGGCTCATCCAGCAGCAGCACCGAAGGACGAGACATCAGTCCCCGCCCGATGGCCAGCATTTGCTGCTCGCCCCCGGAAAGAGTGCCCGCCTTCTGTTTTAATCTTTTTTTTAAAATGGGGAAAATTTCAAAAATCATCTCCCGGTCTTTTTGGATTTCCGATTTGTCGCGGCGGATGAAGGCCCCTAGATCCAGATTTTCCCGCACCTCCAACCGCTGAAAAATCTGCCGGCCTTCCGGCACATGCGCGACGCCAAACCTGACAATGGCTTCCGGAGAAAGCGACGAAATGGATTTTCCTTTAAAAAGCACCTCACCAGCCGTGGGGCGGATAAGACCGGATATGGTTTTCAAAATCGTGGTTTTGCCGGCGCCATTGGCTCCGAGGATGGCGACGATCTCCCCTTCTTTCACCGTAAAGGAAATGCCTTTCAGGCATTCCACTTTCCCATACCTGGTATAGACATGGTTAAGCTCCAGCAACTACATTTCCCCCAGGTAAGCTTCGATCACGCGCTTATCGCTTCTGATTTCCTCCGGCTTTCCTTCGGCGATTTTAGCCCCCTCATCCATGACCATCACGCGATCGGAGAGCGGCATCACAACATTCATGTCATGCTCGATGATCAAAACCGCCATGCCGCGGGAGCGGATGTCCCGGATCAGCCGGATGATTTCTTCCTTTTCGTTCGCGTTCATGCCGGCGACAGGCTCATCCAATAAAAGCAATGACGGCCCGCAGGCCAGCGCCCGCGCGATTTCAAGGCGTTTCTGGCTGCCGTAAGGCAGATTGGCCGCGATTTCCCGCGATTGGGCTTGAAGGCCCATGAAATCCAAAAGCCGATCGCTTTCTTCAAAAATTTTCCGCTCGGAAAACCGGCGGGCATGAAACCCGATCGACACATTCTCCAAAAGCGTCATATTTTTAAAAATCCGCAGGTTTTGAAATGTCCGCGCAAGTCCCGCTTCGGCGATGCGGTGCGGCGGCAAACGATGAAGCGCAAACCGCGCGTCTTTAAAAAAAATCGTGCCTTTATCCAGCGGCAAAAGCCCTGTCAGGCAATTAAAAAAGGAAGTTTTTCCGGCGCCGTTGGGTCCGATCAAGCCGACAATTTCCCCTTCGTTCATTTTAAAATCCATCGCGCTGAGGGCGGACACTCCCCCAAAACGCTTGGAAGCGCCTTTGACTTCAAGAAGCGGCATCGTCGCTATCCTGTTTTCTAACCCCCAGCTCCCGCTTGATCAACACGCTTCCCAAAATACCCTGTGGCCTAAAAATCATCATGAGAATCATGAGAATCCCGAAAAGAAGCATCCGGTAAGCCGCGAAGCTCCGCAAAAGCTCCGGCAAAATCCCCAACACCACCGCTCCCAGAGCCGCTCCCCAGATATTGCCCATGCCGCCCAACACCACCATCGCCAGGATCAGCACCGACAGCACAAAATCAAAACTGTCCGGCGTCACGATGGTTTGCTTGGCCGCGAACACCGATCCGGCGATGCCCGCGATGAAAGCGCTGAGACCAAAAGCGTAAAGCTTCACTTTCAATACCGGCACTCCCATGCAGGAAGCGGCCAGCTCATCTTCACGAATGGCCACCAGCGCCCGGCCTATCCTGGAATGAGTCAGCCTAAAAAGAAAAAAAGCGATGATGCCGATCAAAACCAGCACAAGGAAAAAATAAGGCGCGGGGCTGACAGAGAAACTGAAAGAACCGATAGCGGGCCTGTCTATCCCCAAAAGTCCGTTGGGACCGCCCGTCCAAGCGCTCAGATTGTTAAAAGTAATCCGAACGATTTCACCGAACCCCAGCGTCGTGATAGCCAGATAATCGCCGCGAACGCGGATGGAGGGCAGGCCGATCAGGATTCCAAAAAACATCGCGCTAATCCCCGCCAGCGGCAGGCCGATCCAAAAAGGACAGCCAAGGTGCAGGTTCAAAAGCGCGTAAGTGTAGGCGCCGATGGCAAAAAACGCGGCGTAACCGAGATTGAGGAGACCGGTGAAACCAACGGCCACATTGAGGCCCATCGCGAGAATGACATAAATGCCCACATGGGTCAGCACATCGAATTGGTAAGCGCTAAGAAGGGTTTTCAAACCTTTTCCGGGAGATGCTCTCCCAGGATCCCCGACGGTTTAAAAATGAGGACAGTCACCAGGAGAATAAACGCGAAAACATCCTTCCATTCCGAAGAAATATACCCGGCCCCCAGGCTCTCAAAAACCCCAAGACAAATCCCCCCAATCACCGCTCCGGGGATACTGCCAATTCCGCCAAAAACAGCCGCCGTAAACGCCTTGAGACCCGCCAAATACCCATCATGGAAATTGATGCTTTCATAATTGAGCGCGAATAAAGCGCCTCCCACCGCCGCCAGAGCCGCGCCGATCACAAAAGTGGCCTGGATGACCTTCTGGACCGGAACACCCATCAGAGAAGCCGCCTCGCGGTTTTCAGAAACCGCGCGCATGGCCTTCCCTGTTTTAGAAAATTTGACAAACCGCGTCAACAGCGTCATGAGAATAATGGAAGTGAAAAAGATAATGACCTGCATGAGGGAAAATGAGATCGCTCCCATTTCAAAAACATGATACGGCAGAATCGGCGGAACACTTTGCTCTTTTGAGCCATAAATCAGCATCACGGCATTCTGCAGGAAAAAAGAAACGCCGATGGAAGTGATAAGCGCGGTCAGTTTAGGGGAACCCCGCAGCGGACGATAGGCGACACGCTCCACGACGGCTCCCAAAAGCGCGCAGCCCAAAACGGAAAAAACAATCATCGCGACCAGCGCCCCCCACACGGGAACTTGCGCGAAAAACAGGGAAAAAAGGAGAATAACCGTGAGAGCCAGATAACCGCCCACCATAAAAATCTCGCCATGCGCGAAATTGATGAGCTGGATAACGCCATAAACCATGGTATAACCCAGCGCGATCAGGGCATAGACCAAACCAATGCTTAAACCGTTTAAGATCTGCTGCAGAAAAAGAGACATAGAGGCGTTCAAGTTACAACGTTGTCATTTCTCACAACGTTGTCATTTCGAACGAAGTGAGAAATCTTGTTCTTAGGGCCACGACTTGGAACAAGAACAAGATTTCTCGGCCGCCTATGGCGACCTCGAAATGACATGGTTTGAATGACGTGGTTTGGCAGGGTTATATTCCTCACTCCGGCTTCACTTCTTCCAGAAATTTAAACTCCCCATTCTGAACCTGGAAAATACCGATGCTTTTTCCGATGGCGTCTCCTTTGGGATCAAAATTGACAGGCCCTAAAACACCGTGAAAGTCTTTCATCGCGCGGACTTCTCTCAACACCGCTTCCCGGTCTTTGACGCCGGCCCGGCGAATGGCTTCGATCAACACGTTGGTCGCGTCATACGCGTAGGCCGAAAAAGAACCGATGGGTCCATACCGCGCCTGGTAACGCGCCACAAAATCTTTCGCGCTGGGCAGGGACTTGGGATCCACTCCCAGCATCGTCACCGTGGTGCCTTCGGCAAATTGAGGCGAAGCGAGCTTGATCAGCGTCACATCAAAGGACCCGTCTCCGCTCATCCAGGGCGCCTTAAGCCCCATTTTCCGGGACTGCTTGATCAAAAGCGCCAGCTCCGGGTAAACTCCCCCATAAAAAATAAGCTCGGGCTTGATGGATTTGATTTTCGTCAATAGCGGCGCGAAGTCTTTCTCCCCTTGCGTGATGCCATGATGGATCAGCACTGTTCCACCCAGCGCCGTGAAGCGCTTTTTAAACTCATCCGCCAAACCGCGGCCATAGGTGGTCTGATCATCCAAAATCACCGCCTGCCGCAGCCCCATCCGCGAGTAAACATACGCGGCGGCGGCCGGCGCCTGGACATCATCGGTCGGACAAACCCGAAAAAAAGTGTCAAATCCTTGCCGGGAAATATCGGGGTTGGTGGAAGCGGGCGTTATCTGGGTGATACGGGCTTCGTGATAAATCGCGGAGGCGGGTTTGGTGCAGCTGGAATTAAAATGGCCCACCACACCCATAACGTTCGGATTGGAAGCCAGTTTATTGGCGGCAAGAACGGCTTGGGTCGGATTATGCTGATCATCCAGCGGCGCCAGACGCACCCGAGCATTCCCAAACAGCGGCCCTCGCACATGAGCGTCTTCAATCGCCATCTGAGCGCCCTGCAATACACCGGTTCCGACGTAAGCCTGATCGCCGGTTAAAGGCGCGACCAGCCCAATGAGAACTTCATCCTCTTGGGCCGACGCGGCCGAAGCCAAAAAAGAAGCGATAAGAAATAAAAGAAAGCTCTTTTTCAAGAGCCGGCGGGGCTTATTGGGAAGCCTGTGTGGTTTCCATGGAGCCGCTAAGATAACGCTCAAGGACGGACCATGTCTTGGGTCCTACTTTACCGTCCACCGTGAGGTTGTTGGCGCGCTGGAATTCTTCAATGGCCCTTTTGGAAGCGGGTCCGATTTTTCCGTCAATATTTCCTGAATAAAAACCGGCGTTCTTCAAGGCTGTCTGGATTTTCTGATGATAAGAAAGATTTTGCGCCGAGGACACCATCGCGGCGGTCTCGGAAGCGGTTTGGGTGATCAAGGCCGTAGAAGCGGACAGATTGGCTCCCGGCGTTACGGGCGCGACTTCGATGGGGAGCACTTCGATGCCGGCTTGCTGACTGACACCGGTGGCTTGCGGCAATTGGGCCAGCTCTTCAGATGAGGTGGAGAACGTTTCAAGACCTGTTCCCATAACGGAAAGATTGGCTTGATCCGACGATTTCTTGGAACAACCGGCCGCTACCACCGCCAAAACCAATAATGCCCCTATTCCCCATTTGCCGTGTTTCATTTGATGTCCTTCCCTCTAATTTTTGTGACGGGTTTGCCTGCAAAGTTCGAATTTAAACCATTAGCCGGAGTATACCTATCCCCTGAAACCTTGTCAATCCTGATTTCGACGCCGCGAGGAATCACGTTTTCCACCGAAAGCCCCGCGGGAAATACCAGATCCGAAGGGTTGATCGGCGCCTCATAAAGGCCTTCTCCGCGCTTTTCAAGCTCGGTCAAATCAAACAGCTTGAGAATCAACCGGATGTCCTTGTGGTCCACAAAATAATAATCGCGGCGGGGCCCGGAAAAGATCACGCGGACATCCGAAGGCTCCACCGACTGAACGGCGAATGTCTTGGCCAGCCCCACCGTTTCCACGGGAACCCGGAAACTTTTATAAACCACCGCCGACTCATGCACAAACATGAACCACAACACCGTCGCGACGAAAAATGCCGCGATTTTTTCCTTCAAGTGAGCCCGAAAAAAACTCCGCCAGTTGTCGCGCGACGCGTCCGGATAATTCTCCGCGTAAAAATCATGGCATTTCTTTCGAAAGCCCGCCGCGTCACAGATCTCTATCCTGCCATCATGCGCCACCGCCATCGTGCCGCGTTCCTCTGAAACCACCAGGCACAAAGCATCCGTCAATTCCGCCAGTCCCAGCGCCGCCGCGTGGCGGGTGCCGCCATCTTTTAATTGTTGGGAATCCCGCGAAAGCGGCAGGTGGCAGGCGAACTGGCTGACGCGGCCGTCTTCAATCACCACCGCGCCATCGTGTCCGGCGGAATGTTTATCAAAAATACTCTTGAGCAGCGGCTCGCTCAGCGCGCCGCCCAGTTCTATCCCGCCGTAAAGATGGCGTCTGACGGGATCCCCGCCGCGGATAACCATCAGGGCGCCCGTCCTCTCCCCGGCCAGATCCGCCGCCACCCGCGCCAAAAGATCCGCCTGTTCCCGCGCAAACGAAAAACGCCGGCGGCGCAGCCGGGGGTTCAAACTCCACATGGCGATCTGCTCGAAAAAACGCCGGATTTCCTCTTGAAAAATAATGACAATCGCCACCAGCACCACGGCGAAAAAACCCTGCATGAGCGCGGTGGCCAGATGCAGTCGAAACTCCCGCGCCGCCAGGTACAAAACGCCGCTGATGAGAAACCCGCCCAAAACGAACGCGGCCTTGGTTTTCTTGAACCAGAAAAAAATCGTGTAAACCGCGACGGAAACAAGAAGGATGTCGAGGATGTCCGTGAATGAGAAAATCATCAACTATTCGCTAAGAATTTCAATAATCATAGGCCTGCCCCTAGTATATACAATGCTATAACCGATTGCCAAGTGGATGGTGTTGCGAAGCGGCCGCGAAGGTCATCCCCACGGCTTGTGGTGAGCACAGTCGAACCAAAGCGGGGATCGATCAAATACGGGGCGGTCTGTTTTAACGATAAATCAGAGGATAACGTTCCAAATGCTCGAGAGACTCCAGCTCAAGATCGACATCCAGAAGATCCCACCGAAGAAAATGCCCATGCACCAGTTTAACGGCTTGAATTGCCGCCACCGAAGCATCTTGGAACCAAGGAAACTTGTTAAAGGGCAGAAAATATTCCACGTCCTTAATCAGCATCCAAATCCCGTTCACGGAAATATTCGTAACTTCAGCGGCCAAAATGTTTTTGCCAGGCTTTTGTGATATCATTTTTCCTACCCTCAACAATGTTTTGCAGTTTGAGAAGCTTGTTCCGACTCAATCCATGGTATGATGCTAATGAAATAACCGGTTCAAGCCAGAACTTGGCTTCCCCCTCAGGACATTCCACATGAACATGCATCCGGCTCTCTTCACGAGAGAAAAAGAAAAAACGATAGTTTTTGTATTTAAATAACGTGGGGCTCACGGGCAAATTATACCATATTTATCGCTTCGCTGGCCCATCAAGCGGCTTGCGAGGTGTATCGGCGGGTTTGGGACGCGGAGGCCAGGCGGGTGGTGATTTTCTTGAAAAGAGGCGCGACCGCGTAGATGGCGATGATATGACCCGAAGCCTTGAGATTGATGATATCGAGCATTTTTCCCTCAGGAACGTCCAGGCCGGAAAGTATTTTCCAGCCGGCTCTTAACCAACGGATGTGAGCCGGATTCGATAAATCCGCGTCGCCGATGGCACGGGCCAGCGCGAAAACGGCATCCGTCGCCAGAACATCCTCGCCCGCCAGCGGCTTGATGGGAAGAAGCCGGCCTTCCTTCGGCATGACAAAGTCTTTTACGCTCACGAGATTGACTATCCTGGCCCGGCCGTTTTTTAGATCGTCCCTAAGGTCTTGATCGACTTCGCGAAAAACGGCGCGCGAAGAAATATTCATGCCCGCGGCAAGGACCATGACTCTATCGACATCATCCTGTCTTCCATGGGAGCTGATAATATGTAAATACCCGGCAGCTTCATATCTTTCTTTGAATGATTTAAGAAATGAATCAATCGCCCCCGCGGTGAGCCCGTCCACGTTGAGGCGATAAATTTTCTTGAGGCTCGGATTATTTTGAATGGGGTCGACCAAAACAGCGACCTTTTGCATCCTTTGCTGAATCCGGGCTTCGATTTCCTCATTCAGGTCCGCGGCGCGGTTTTTGGCATACAAAACCACAAAGGGGGCGCCACCTGACGCGTGAACAGGCAGCACGATGACCACGGGGCCGATTCTCTTGTAACCATAGAGCTCTTCGCCGACGGCCAATCTTCCGCCATCCTCCGAATGGGCGTGTGCTACCCCTTCAAAAAATTCCCAAGCCTCGGGCGCCATGAATGGCGCCCCTACGTCGGCTGTATCCCCCGCCAGCCGCGCGGCGGTGACACCTTCAACAGCAATGGATTCCTGATTTGTAGGGACGCGATTCATCGCGCCCGGACGGCTCCTCCTCATGCTCCGCACGTTCGGGAGGGCAGCCCATCTTCTTTTCAACTCAGGGGTCATTTCATAAGGATCCCGTCTTGGTGGAGAAATTTCCATCTGCATTGGTTCGACGGAAGAGACGGATGGATCCGCTTCTGGCCGCTTCGGTTGAGCAGGATCGTCAACAGTCCTGGCCATGGACCAAGAGTTTGCTTCTCTGTCGTTTGCAACGGCTTTGCGACTAAAACCATCGGCCCATTGGGGAACAAGATTCTCCAGTCCTTTCTCACGAAGATCCCGAAGGACTCCGGCAACCGGTCTGAAAATTTGATCCGTGAGAAAATTTCTGACACTGTCAAAATCTTCTTGAGAAACTGGTTCATCGTTACCGCCCAATCCAACGCGTTCGTCCAAATCCGATAGCATATCACTCAATGCATCAACTGCTATTTGATGCTCATCTTTCAGGGAGGTGAATTCTCCTCTCTGCCAAGCCGCAGTTAAAATTGGTTGTGGCATCGCGTATTGAAGGATAGTCATTAATTTAGTTCTTAGATGAGGCCATTTTGCCAAATACCCAACATATTCCGGCCCGTTCAACCGCAAAAGCGGATGTTCCTCGGGCAATCCGCCTGTACGGTCAACCGCCTGCTCAGCCGACGGAACAACTTCCGTTGAATTGCGCCCAGTACCGAAAACCACGGCAAGGCCGCCTGCCACTTGTTGGAAAAAACTCCGCCTGTCAGACGCCAGCCTCGCGGCGGCTGCCTTGTTTTTTAATTTCTCTGAAATGCGCTGGGCCACCTGTTCCTCGAACCGACGGGTTTTGTCCAGGACCTCTTTCATAGCCGTCAGCAAAGAAGGGTCATGAATAGAATCCACAAAGTCCCTCACATTTTTTTTCGCCTCATCCAAATTTTCCGGAGGCGCGTCGGGACTGTCCATTTCCGCGTCCCGCACCAGCGCCAGTAAATTCAGCCACCTTCTGAGAGTCGAAGACTCTCCCTCCAAAACAGCCAGCCGCGCGGGGGAACGCGATGTCCTGGACTCTTCACGCAATTTTTGAGCGGCCTGATAAGCGCGATCTTTAACTTCATCGATGGGGTGCCACTCTTCCGCCGCTTCGATGATTTTGACGGCGCGCGGGTTGCCGAAGGCCTCCAACGCCTCTATCCATCGGGTCCATTGACTCATTTGCCACCATGTCGCACGGTTCGTCTCATCGGTGAGCCATCCAAATATCCCCGCATAAGCGGTCAGAAAATCGGGCGAGATCCCAGCATCGTCCATAAGGTCCCTTTCCCTTGTCCCAGGTTCAAAAGTGTCGTTCACGGCCGCCAAAGTCGACCTAACTTCTTCGCCTTTTCGCTCTTTCAGCTCCTCCAGAACTCGAGCTAAGTATCCCGGAAAAGTCTCGTCAAAAAGTTTATCGATTTCCCTCTGTTGCCAGTATTTACCCCATTTCTCCCACACGCCCCGAACCCAGGCCAAACCGGCGACTTTCGGCAGATCCACTGGCCCCGCGCTCCGGAAGAGCCGAACGCCTATCCCGATCAAAAGCATTCCGATGAGAGGGACAATTTTCGTGTTTCCGCCTCCCGGCGCCACCCACGACCAAAACGCCCCGGCGTCGATGATAATCCCCAAAACCATAACCCCCGCTCCGGCGAGAGCCCTCACCCAAATAATTTGTCTGCGATCGACCAGCCTCGCCCCGATCCCGACTGGGGACTCTGCGGCGCCTTCGACGACAAGAACGGGCTTCGCTAGAACGGATTCCACGGCCTCGCGAACCTTCTCATTCACTTTTTTTCTGCGAGAAATAACCGACTTATGCAATCCGGCTTCCCTTGCGATTTCTTTTTGTGTGACACGGCCGATAGCTTCTTTTCCGGCACGTTTTTCCCGGATCCGGGCCACCGCCGCGAGTATCCTTCCATCGTTATCGAGAACGACTTCATCGATTGCCCATCGAGTATTGGGATTGATCTGTCTGCGCGCTGAAACTGTCCCCGGCCCTAATCCGGCTTGCCGGGCGATAAGAGCTATTGTGATCGGGCCGGCCTGCTCCCTTTGTTTCAATTCCTTTATGGCTTGAAGGATTTGGGTATCCGACAGGGTCCCCTGCGTCAACGGTTGAACGGCCGTTGCCACGGTGGCATTTTCCCCTATCCGAGACGCGACCGTATGCGGGTTGACACCCGCTCTTTTGGCAATTTCTGCCTGAGAAGTTGCCCCTCCCCGTCGGGATAGTTGCTCAACCGCCTGGAGAATTTTAATATCCGAAGTTGTTGAAAGAGCTCTTTGAACCGCATCCCGGATGACGGGGTTTTTTCTAATGCGATTCGTGACAGTGTTGGGGCGCACTTCGGCCCGTTGAGCGATAAGCGCTTTTGTGATGCCTTTCGTCAAAGTCCCTGCGTCTCTTTCTGATTCGAGTTCCCGCACCGCGGCCAGAATTCTAGAATCCGAATTGGGTCGCCCCGCGGCCAGCCGCGCGGCGGGACGGCCTTGTTCAACGGAGTCGGAATAGCGCACGTAACCGTCGGCGTCAATGATAATGGTTTTTTCACCGGGATCATACCAGTCATATCTCCAATCACGAGTGTTTTTTTTGACCATAAACAATAAGTCGTTCGGACTTCCCTTAAGCCGCGCAAAAACATAATCAATCTGACCGCTTTCAATGATCGAGATAATCTCCGATGATTCCCTGGAAAGTCTTTCTTCTGACTTGCTGACCAATGTTGCAACGCCTTTGTCTTCGACACTCAAAGGCTCTCCTCCTGAAGCTACTCCGCTCTCCATCCGGGGATCGGCCAACGTTACATGGTTATTTTTGATGCGGTCTATTCTAAAAAATATCCCTTGCCTAAAATGCGCGGGCTTCAACTCCTCTGCAGTATCCGTTCGAATCAAATGTAAATGGCCATAAAGACCATCTGGCCCAAGAAAAAAATGCTGTCCTAGTTCCACTTCGCTGGGTGTGACTGTTCTGGTTTTGCCTAAATCCGTTTCAAAATCCACGCCGTAATTCTCCCAGCCCTGATCATCAATCGCTGATAATATCTTCTGTGCCGAGGCCATCCGCGCTCCGGGCCTGACGGGGAACCACACGTCAGGCGTGGGCTTTTGGGCAATGGCGCGCATGGTCCTTAGCGACGGCGTAACCCTGTCCCCAAATATGTGTGAGATAAGGCTCGCCGATCGCCGCGATTGTTTCGCTATTATATAGCCTGGAACTTTTTCGGTTTGCTTCAGGACCCCGAGAGCCCTGACAAAAAGCTCCTTAGTCTGACGCAATGAGTCCTCTAGATCCGTCAGTTGCCTATCCAGCCGTTCTTCCGCTTCGGAGGGAAATGGAGTGGCCCGCCGAATCTCCTCACGCATTTGTTGATTCGGCATTCCCCTATAAGCTCCATTTTGGATGTGCCCCAAAATTTGGTGCCCGATCTTAGTTGCTCTTGAAAGTTTAGCCAATGACCCATAATGCCCCTCCCGCACCGCGATTCGCATGGCAAGAGCGGATAGAATTTGTTGGCGCGTCCATTCGATGGCTTTTTCTATCTCGAAGGCTTTATCCGATATTTCCGAAAGAAGTCGCGCGCTGGCCATATCGTGTGGATTATACTTCTCCCCGAGTAGCGGCGTTTCCAGCGGCGATACCCATTGGATTCCCGGTTGATCCTGGGAAAACGCACGAAAAACGGCCTCGACCGTTTGGCCTTTGAGCGATGACCGATGAAACCATCTTCTTTTTCCTGCAAAATGAAGTGAGCCGTGCCCATTATCCAACTTCTTTCTCACCGTGAGTGTGTGCCCGGAACGCCTCCCGAATTCGAGAAACTGCGTCCGTCCCAGGCTGGCATACCACGCCACAATTTCACCGTTTGAGTTTCTCTCAATACTCGCGCCGTCTGGCCATGAATCTTTGGGATCAATGCGTTTTCCTTCGGCGTTTCTTTCGAGACGGACGTCAGTAATAACCAACCGATCGTCCCGATCCCTGTGGAAAGTCACGTCAACCCACCACCTGCCATGTCGGGTGAGGGCAAACCAATTCTTCACACCGGCAAAGTTGAGTTTGCCGGCCCCAGTCAACCGCACATTCACCGTGCGTGTTTGGCCCGGCCGCAAACCCTTGATACTCCTGGCAAGATTTGTTTTTTTTGAAACGCGATACGCCGCCAGCCGCGCGGCGGCGGGGGGTGATTGAGTATTTGCCTCGTCAACCCCCGCGGCAACAGCCACTTGCATCCCTGAGAAATTTAGAGGTTCTCTCTTTTTAATGCTTTTGGCAATCTGATCCGCAAGCAAATCTAAATCGTTTCTATTGGCGGCGGATGACGGTAACCCAATCTCCCCTTGATAAACTATTTTCTCTTCACCTTTAGTGACCCGTTTAGTGGAATGCGTTAGGCGGACATCGGAAGCGGCGCGGACAGGTTTGCGAGGGGTCGATACCGCGGTTGTGCGCTTGATACGGATGTTGACCTTGTAAAGAGTCCCTCCCCTACTAAACTCGATTTCCCGCTCGGCACGGGAAGGAGGTTTGATCCGCCACAAACTTTCCCTTACCGCGCCCACTGTATCCTCCTGCGCCCAGTCAATAACTGTGTCCCAGTCATCGCCGGGCAATCGATAACGAACCTGGTCCCGAACGGCTCTGGCGTTCTCGGCCCCCAGCGCTTTAAAAATCGCGGCCAGATGTTCGGAGCTCTGAACAATCATTAGGGTCTTATTATCAAGCTCGAGTTTGATGGAATTTTGGCTCACTTGAGATACCTCGACGATCTCGGCGATCGCCGGCCATTGCACATTGATAGGAACGTGTTTTGGGCGGTTATCAATTTTCAGAACAATCTGCGGATTTTCAATCCGGTGAATTTTTTGAAGGATTTTCCAAATGAAGAATACCCCTGTGGGGATGATAAGAAGGTAACTCACGAAATAAAGCTCGAATAAGGCATTCCATCCTATGATCTTACCCATGAAAAGCTTCTGCGAAACTACCGCGATGAACAAACCGGCCGCCGCGGATAAATACGCCGACCGCAATAAGCGTCTCTCCCCATCCTTTTGTTTCTTCATACTCGGGGCTTGATCGGTTGTGGGAAGCAAATCTAGGAACAAGCCTTCCCTCGCCAACCTCGCGGCCCCAGCCCGCAACCGCTGATGGCGAGGCGCGCGACGTGTTGGCTGTCGAACAATTGAAGGTTCGCCAAAAACTTGCGACACCCCCTCAAGGTGCAAACGCCGGCTGACCGAAAAAACCGTCCACTGTGGATAGGCCTTATTAATGTGATCAAGGGTTTTGTCGATAGCCAGCGTCAGCGGTGTAGGCTCGACCGTTTCTCTCAGGTGATCAGCCTTGGCAAGAATGTTACGGGCAATACGAACCAACTTGTCCCGATGGGTGATTGTAATGAGCGGACCTTTCTCACCATTCCCCGAAACCGAAAATCCCGCTAAAAAGGCGGTGAACAAAATAGCGGCGAATTTTTCATTGGCGATCATGGCGTTAATAAGCCGTTCCGGGTACTCCCCCAGGCGATCCATCAGATAGTTTCTCAAAAGCCAATTTTGAACTTCCCCGACAAATTGCGAAACAGCCGGCAAGCCGATAGGCCGTTGGCGAGGTGGGCGAGTCCAAAACTTGGCCAAATCATGGGCGAGAGTCCGCATCGCCTGGCTCAAGAGAATTCGAAGCTCTTCATTTTCGGCGATTTCCCGTTTGTTTGATTCGAGTGGTTGCCACAATGTCTGATTAAAATACGCCTCGGCGCTGTCGGAAGGCTCCTTCAAGCGGCTACGGATATTTTCCACAGTCATGCCCACCCATTCCCGATTGACCGTCGCTATACGTGTCTCTTCGCGCGCACCGGTTCTTACCGCCAGCCGCCCGCCACTGGAACTTAGGCGCCTGTCCGCCGACGTCTTATTGGCGGATGCAGGCGCGACGGCGGCCGTCGTAATCTGTTTGGTTTGGTAGTCAAATTGAAGGATTGATCGGTCTTTTAGGTAGAAAATAAGCGCCTTAGAGTCTCTATCCTCTATTTTCCACACCGATCCGGTGTTGATCTTGCGTCTGTCCAATTCACGAATGAGCGCGACCAGCGCCAGGTACTGGCGGACTTCCTGGATAGCCGCGCCGCTCACATCTTCGCCGCTGGGAGCGAACCTTTCAACGATCCCGCCTATGCTTTTTCTGAACATTTCTCTTCTGAGCTGCCACTCGATGTGGCGGTCTTGACGCACAATATCCCGGAAGTAAGTCAGGTTCTCCGGAACCAGGGTCGCCATCGGGAACTTTTGCACCGATCCGGATGTCGGAAAATTGATGTAAACGACAAACGCCAACAAACCGCTTAACAAAACTCCCGCGCTCAAGTTCAAAACCATCCTTGTCCGCCGGCTAAGCGGCTGGCTGACCCGATTCTCCCCATCCCCTCGCGCCAATCGGGCGCCGCCTAACGATTTAATCTGATTGGAAAATTCCGCGAAGCGGGCGCCTTCTATCATCGGCACGAGACGTGCGGTGGCCAATCGACTTGATCCCTCGACAGAGTTTATCCCGAGCGGAGCCGAGGGACTTGGGATGACGGCCAACTTTTGATTCAACAAAAGCCGCTCGTACCGCCGGTGATTGGTTTCGTGTAGGACTTGGGGACGGATAGAAATGTAAGAAAGGCCGCGCTGTTTGAGAAGGCTTTTGAGATTGGGCGCGTGGTAACCACCGGCGATCAGGATGGCAGTCGAACTGTCCAGTTTCTTCAGCGCATTTTCTATAAATGCCTTATCCCGCGCGATCGTGAGCTCGTAAAACTTTTCAGCCGCCGCGACGACCTCGTCAAATCCGGGCTTGAGAAACAGCGCGCGCTCATAATGCTGGCCGAGCTCCATGATTCGCTGATTAAGAAAACCGGTAAGATTGATGATGGAAAAGTCTTTTGAGTCGCGGCGATAAGCTTCAAATTCTTCCGGAGTAAGCGTGAAACTGAAAAGTTTCTTGAGCGATCCCAGCACCCTGTCGCACCGCCTCAGATTCGCTTCGTCGGGCGTCCGCGCTAAAGACGCGTAAATAGCCGCTTCCAGCGCCGCTTGCTCTTCGATAATCTTGCCCGCGTCGATCCTGGAAGCCGCGCGGAGATAGGCAATGTATTTCAAAAGCTCCTCGTATTTCCTATCTCCTAACTCGTAACTCCTAACTCCTATTTTTTCCTCCAGCAACGCGTAATAGGCATTCTGTCCCGACCGGTCATCGGCCGCAAATTGAGCGGGAGCCTTCACGCCGCGCGCCAGCTCCAAAAGCTCTTTTTGATCCGCTTCCGGCAGGCTCGCGATCGCCTCTACCTGCTCCCGCGAGGCTTTTTTGAAATCAATATTGGATTCGAGGGTCTTGAGACGGCCAAGAGCGTTTAAGTTTGTCATTTCGAGGCCGTAGGCCGAGAAATCCTTTTTTATGAGATTTCTCGCTTCGCTCGAAATGACAGAGAAGCGCTCTAAACTGGATGTCTGGCCTTTTTGGTATTTTTTGACTTTTTCATCGAAAGACAAAAGGGCGGGATTATAAATCCGGGGTTTGAGCGTGTTGATGGTGTTCTGGATTTGCGAAAGGTAGGTCTCGAATTTCCCGCGGGCCTTGGCTGTCCGGCGATAGGCCTCAATCGCTTTTAAATAAAGCTCCCTGTCCTCCACGCCCCAAAGCTGAAACCGGTGATCGGAGGTCAGGTCCAAAAGTTCCTCCCCGTGCAAAACCCCCTGGCGCAGATAGCGCATGGCGATGTCTTTTCTCTGTTGGGTCGTGCCGTATTTTCTTAAGAAAGAAAGGGAGTCGTCGCCAAAGCCTGCTTCGAGGAAGACGTAAGGTGTCATTCCGAGCGAAGCCTGTGTCAGTCCGTGGGCAGTCGAGGAATCAGCCTGATCCCTCGACTGCGCTCGGGATGACAGCGTTTGCGCTCGGGATGACAGGAGCGTATCCAAAATCTTCGCGAGGTTGAGCTGTCCTGAGGTATTGGTATGGGCGTCCTGAATGAGGATGAACACCCCGTCATGGCGTGGATCCGAAGAAACCCCGTCATTGCGAGGGAGCGAAGCGACCGAAGCAATCTTCGCCGAAGGACGAATCCGCCCAGGCTTTGTGGCGGATTCTGCGGAAGGGTGAGATTGCTTCGGTCGCCGCGGCGACCTCGCAATGACGGGACTGTGTGTGGCGCTGGCAATGACACCAGAGGGGTTGACCGGGGCCTGCCAGGCGTCTTCTATTGTCGCGACAGATTGGGGAATCTCGGGAAGGACAGACTTGGCCCATTTAAGAGAAGCTCTTTTTTGGGCTTCTCCACTCTCCACTCTCCCCGCCACTAAAGCGTCGGCGGGCAGGCACTTTCCACTATCCGTCTTTTCAGGCGCGGCAAACGCGACCTGCTCCAAAACCAGGGAAAAAACTAGCGCTGTCGCGATACTTTTAACGACTCTCAAATCCATCCTTTCTTTACCATTAATTTAAAGATTTTAGGAAGTCTGAAATATACGTCAAATTTTACATGAAGAGAGGGGAAATTCCAATAAGCGGCTGGAAAAAAACTGAAAAAAGTGAGTTAACAAGTTTAATAAATTTTAATCAATTTTTACTTAGGCAACTCAACAATTTCAAACCAGTATTGACGGAATATTTTAAGCACCTCGACAAGCCCGTTAAAACTGAAAGGTTTGGTGATAAACGAGCTGGCGCCCAGCTGATAACTCAAGAGAATATCCTTGTCGTCGCGTGAAATCGTGAGCATCACCACGGGAATATGCGCCAGCTGGGGATTGGCCTTGATTTCTTTGAGCGCCTCCAGGCCATTCTTGCGCGGCATGTTGATATCCAGGAAAATAAGGCCGGGATGCGGGGAGGTGGAAGGGTCCGTGTATTTTCCACGGCGCAAAAGATAATCCATCAGATCCTCGCCATCCGCCACGTGATGCAATTCATTGACGACGCGAAACTGTTCAAAGGCCTCGCGGGCGACTTGATAATAATCCTCATCATCTTCGGCCATCAAAATAACAATCCCTTTTCTGTCTTTGCTCATTGGGACTCTCCCGCTTTGGATGGGGTTGGCAAGGTTATCGTAAAAACCGAGCCTTTGCCCGGCGCGCTTTTGGCGGTGATGCTTCCTCCGTGGCGCAAAATGATTTTCCGGCAAATCGCAAGACCCATCCCGCTGCCCTCATAACGCGCGGCGCCGTGCAGCCGCTGAAAAGGCTTGAAGATCCGGTCCAGGTATTTCTCCTCAAAACCGATGCCATTGTCCTCCACAATCACCCCCACCATGTCCCGCCCTTCCATCCCCCGCTTGATCACGATGCGGGATGGTCGGTCGTCGGCATGAAATTTGATGGCATTGGCAATCAGGTTTTGAAAAAGCTGCCGCAGCTGGGTGCGATTGGCCCGCACGGTGGGCAGCTGTTGAAGCTCCACCGTCGACCGGGATTCTTCAATGCGCAGCTTGAGATCCGAAAGCACCTCTTGAACCACACTATTCAAATCCACGGGAGTAAACGCGATTTCTTCGGAACCGATTTTAGAAAACTCCCTCAACTCTTCGATCATCCGGCTCATGCGGGCAGCGGCATCCTGCATCAGCTGAAGATCATGCCTGCCCTTATCATCCAAACTCGCGCCGCAATGCATTTTTAAGAGATCGCCAAAAGAGATGATTTTATAAAGCGGCTCGCGAAGATCGTGGGTCGCCACGTAGGAAAAAAGCTCCAGCTGATCCAGTTCTGTTTTCGATCGCGCCAACTCCACGGTTTTCAAAAGCAGCGTCTCCTCCATGTTTTTGCGCTCCGTGGCGTCGCGAATAATGGCTGAGAAAAGAGGGCCCTTCGGCGTACGGCCGCTGGCTAAAGAAAGCTCTAGCGGGAATTCCTCTCCGCTTTTCTTTCGACCGGCCAGTTCCACCACTTTACCGATCACATGCGCCTCGCCCGTCTCCAGATAACGTTTGAAACCGGTCTCATGCGCCTTCCGGAAACGATCGGGCATGATGGTGGGAAGCGGCCGGCCGATCACTTCCGAGGCGGAGTAGCCGAACATCCGCTCAGCCGCCTGGTTAAACGAAAGAATATGGCCTGAACCATCCGCGGTGACAATGGCATCGATGGCGGAATCAGTGACAAGACGGGATTTTTCGCGGGCAAGACTTAAAGACTTGCGGGTTTGGTTGAGAACCAATAACAAAACGATCGATAGGACAGCAAGACCAACCGCCGGCATTGATCCCATAAGATTATCCATTGCTGCTATCATAAAGGAAACCTGAAAATTTTCAAGTTCCAAGATAGATAACTCATGCTATAATCGCTTTTCTTTGGCCCCATCGTCTAGTGGCCTAGGACGTCACCCTCTCACGGTGAATACAGGGGTTCGACTCCCCTTGGGGCTACTTTGACCATCAAAGCTAATGACAATGTATCTGTCTTTGGAAACATCCTCTTCCCGGTTCATCAGAATCTTGGCGGTGTGCACCAGGAGCTTGATTTTGTTTGGAATGCGGGTGCCAAGGTAACTTGGTAGTTTGACCTCCATTAGGCCAAGTTACCATATTTTTCCCCTTGACTCTAGAGTATACTCTAGATTGTAGACTATGAATGGAGGCAAGAAATGGACAATAGGGAGCTTCTCCAAATAGGGCAGGTTACAAGGAAAACGGGAACGTCCGTGGACACGGTGCGCTACTACGAGAGGCTGGGGCTTTTGGATAAACCCGCACGGAGCGGCAGAGGGTTCCGATTGTATGCGCCAGAGACTATTGAAAAACTACGCTTCATTAAAAAAGCCCAGGACTTTGGCTTAACCTTGAAGGAAATCAAGGGCATCATGCAATCCAGCAAACAGGGCTTAAAACCCTGTTGTGATCTTGTAAGGGGGCTCTTTACCAAGAAAATTCAGGATTTTGAATCGAAGATAAAAGAGCTTCAAAGAATGAAGAAAAACCTGGAAATACTTCTTTCAGATTGGATCAGCCCAAGAGATGCGCGGAAACGGTCTTTTGTGGTATGTCCCCAGTTTGAAAGGGACGGCTCGGAAACAAAACGGAGGAAATCTCCATGAAAGCCAAAAACTTAGGAACCCTTTCTGCTTTAACAGCGTCCGCTTGTTGTGTAGGGCCGCTTCTACTCATTCTCTTGGGACTAAGCGGTTTAGGCCTTGGGGCCGTGATCGGTAAATATCATTGGGTTCTCATAGCGATGGCGGCCGCGCTCTTGTCCCTTGGATGGGTTGCGTATCTAAAGGAAAAAAACTCGTGCGAAAAAGAGGCGTGTGAAATGAAAAATAAAGGTATTACGAGGAATATATTAATATTGGCCTCGGCGGTGCTTCTTGGATTCACGGGCCTTAATGTTTACACCTACGCAGGCCCAGACCGGCAGATAAACGCCCAAACAGGCACTCAAATAACGATTCCCGTGAAAGGCATGACCTGCGCTACCTGTGAGCTATCTGTAAACTTGGCCGTTAAGAAGCTTTCCGGCGTATTTGACGTGAAGGCCAGTGCCAAAAATCAAACAGCACTTGTTTCGTATGATCCAAATAAAACCTCGCTCGATGAGATTACCGAAGCAATTAACAAAACCGGCTATAAAGCCGAGAAACCTAAATTATAAGGAAGGAGACCTCCATGTCGGATAGCTGCTGTTCTGATCCAAAAGATTCTTCAAAGGCTTCCAAAGAAGTCGTGACCGAGTCTTGCTGTAACCTTCATCCACCTAGAACTTGCGGTCCTGAAAAATGCCCCAAGTGCGGGGCGCTTGGAAAAACCGTAAAACGCATTACGCTTGGTGCTTTACTCAAACCAGATCGTCGAGCTAATATTCCCATCCAGGATGAGTTTTGCTTTTGTGGAACACCAACTTGTGATGTCGCATACTTTCGGCCAAATGAAGCCTTGTTTTTTAAGGATGATCTGTCGGCGGCCGTAGGTTTGAAAGAACCTGACAATCCTTCTTCTCTTGTTTGTTACTGCTTTGGCTGGACGCCTGAGAAGATCCATGCTGAAATAAAGTCAACCGGTAAAAGCACTGTCATTGACAAAATCAAAGCCCAAGTCAAATCAGGCAACTGTTATTGCGAGGTCACTAACCCACAAGGTTCCTGTTGTTTGGGAAATGTAAGCCAAGTAATCAAGAGGGTGCCTTTGTCTGCACCGTAAAGTTGAGTTGCCCACATGAAAAAAAGAGTTCTTATACTTTGTACGGGCAACTCTTGCCGCTCTCAAATGGCCGAGGGTGTCCTTCGATATTATGGTGCTGACATGTTTGAGGTTGAAAGTGCAGGCTCCAAACCTTCTAAAGTTAATCCAATAGCCATTCAAGTAATGAAAGAAATCGGCATCGATATCTCAAATTACCGCTCAAAGCATGTAAAAGAGTTTTTAGGGCAGCATTTCCACATCATCATCACGGTTTGTGACAAAGCCAATGAATCGTGCCCAACGTTTCCGGGTGTTTCGAAACGACTCCACTGGTCGTTTGCTGATCCTCCACATACGAGGGAGGCAAATGAAGAAGTGCTGGATGAATTTCGGAAGGTTCGGGACATAATCCATGAGAAATTTAAAGCGTTCGCTCTGAATGAATCTTAAATTTGGTTAAATTGGGAATTAAGGAAGATTTCTTTCGATCTCGGCGAGAAGTGTGGATTTGAAATTCTTAAGCAGCATGTGCTGACTCACGGGCAAGACCCGCTTTAGTTCGCTTCGTAGGTCCAGTTTTTGACGATCGATCGTTGCCAAAAGTTTGGCTTTTAATGTTTTGTCCTTAGAAAAAGTTTCCTTAAAAGCCATTCGGCTTCTTAGGATAAAATAAAGATCATAGAAATCACGGGCTTTTGCCCGGGTTAAGCAAGCTTGGATCTTCTCGCCCACCAGTTTCTTTTGATCAAGATGCAGCAGTGTATAGGGCGG